>WQXD01000431.1 GCA_009785015.1 Oscillospiraceae bacterium
AAAAGACTATAACGATGTTCTGCTCCGCGCTGTCAGTATGGAAAAAGAACAAAAACAAACAAACCGCCAACGAGCGGATATTTTAAATTAACGGGAGGATTTTAGATTATGAAAAAGCAAATTAACAATCAAATGCAGATTTTTAAACACGAGGAATTCGGCGAGGTTCGCACCGTAATGATTGATGGCGAACCGTGGTTTGTTGGTAAGGATATAACCGCAATTTTAGGTTATGGAAACGGCAGCCGCGATTTAAATCGTCATGTTGATGCGGAGGATCGTCAAAACTACCGAAACGGTACTTTTGAAATCAGCAACAGAGGCATGACAATTATCAACGAATCCGGTTTATACAGCCTTATTCTGTCCAGCAAGCTCCCGCAAGCGAAAGCGTTCAAACGCTGGGTTACTTCCGAAGTGCTTCCGTCTATCCGTAAGTACGGAGCGTTCATCGTTGAAGATACTCTCTCCAAGATGATTGGCAATTCTGAATTTACCGAAGCTCTCTTGGATTCGCTCGCGGAGGAACACGCGAAAAACATCGCGCTGGAAGACAAAATTGAAACGCTTGCGCCGAAAGCCCGTTACTGCGACAAAGTTCTTTTAAGCGGCGAAGCGCTTCAAACCAGCGTCATCGCAAAAGATTACGGCATGACCGCAATAGCGTTTAACCGTCTGCTCCACGACCTCGGCATACAGTACCGTATCGGCAACACTTGGCTTCTGTATAAAGAATACGCGGACAAAGGATATACGAAAACAAAAACATATTACACTCCGGGCGGCACAGCTGTCGTCCATACCTACTGGCTTCAGAAAGGACGCTTGTTTTTGTATGAGCTTCTCGCTTTCGCCGGGATTTTCCCGCAAGTACCGTCCGGGCAAGCCTTCATTATATGAGGAGGGAGGCAGTTTATGAACCTGTACTTGGAGCAGATTGCGAAATGGCTTGAAAATACAACAGGCGTTTCGCAGCAGATTATTCATACAAAAGAACGGAACGACATCGGATATATTGATTATGATTCCCGAACAGCCGGCACGAATATGACTTTGATTACCGATGCTGACATTGAAGTCAATAAAATTACATGGAGCGGGCGGTATGGAATAAGATTAAACGATATTAGCGAGAGCGGCGAAAAAGTCCATGTGATATTGTGGTCGGACGACGAAGTTATGAAGGACAAACGCGGGTATTACATGGATTCCGAAGGCGCGCTGAACGGCGTGCTGGTCATAACCAACCCCGATATAAAGGTAACAGACGGTATCGTTCAAGAAATGCTGGATATTAACCGCGCTGTGCCTTTGGAAGCAAATAGCGGCGAAAATTTCAGAGAAAAAATCCAAGACCTCATGGATGAAGTATACGATGAGTGGAATAAAGAAGAAAACAAAGGCAAGGGTAAATGGGATATACTCGATGGTTTTTCGGAGGCTCACAAAATCGCGGTGACATTCGGAAATTTCAACTATCAAGTCGAAAACGGCGGCATAGACCAATGGATATACAACGGATATTTCCACGACGATGCTGAAAAGCTCACCGAATTCCTTGAAACCGGCGCGGAGACCGACGAACGATGCCGGAAGCTACTTGACAGTATTTACACGCTCGATCAGTATGCGCAGGAAACGGATTGCGACCGAGATGGCAATTACTACGACCCCGAAAATGACGGCGATAGCAGTTTCATCGGCGACGTGATAAACGGCGACGAGTTTGACGATTGGTATTACGCGAATTGCGGCAAAGATGATTGGTGGGAAATGGTTTCCGGAATAATCGACAAAGTGGAGCCGCGCGGACTTGCGCCGGACGAACAGCATGAGCATATAGAAGGAGATACTCCATTAAATCAGCCGATTCGGGTATACATCGAAAATATCGTCAATGAGAACATTGGCGGTTTCACGATGCCGCTCCCTGCGACGCGGGAAGAAATTCAACCGTTTCTCGAAAGCGCGGAAATAACAAGCTACATGGATATGGCGATAACAGAAACCTTTTCAGACATAAAAGGTTTGGACAAAAGATTGGGTGAAGCGATTGAAACAAGCTGGCATCCCGATATTCTGAACGAGATTAATTATCTCGCAGCGAGGATTAAAGAAATAAGTGAACACAACGGGCTTGATATCTTCTGCGCCAACATCGAAGCCGGAAGGAACTGCGGCAGCATCGCGGAAATGATTAATATCACATTCACAGAAAACTTAAACCGCTTTGATGTGCAACCTTGCTTTGACGCGGAAATGTACGGCGATTTCTTGGTCGAAAATTGGTTACAAGACGTACACGCAGACGCATTCAACCGCCTTAAAAAATCAGACGATCCAGCTGACCGCGCGTTTGCGGCGCATATCGAAAAGCTGGAAACCCACGCTGACAAGGAAGCATTCGGACTCGCTGCCGTCAAAGATGAGAACGGCGTATTTACGGAACAAGGTTATTTGAGCGGCGGAGACGGATTGCTTGAGATTTACCGGAGTCCGGAGGACATACCGGTCGAATTATTCGTACAAGAGGAATACCCTGCGGAGCTTCGGTCGCTGTCAAGGTATATCACCCCCGACGCCGATAAATCGGAGCTTGCCTATCTCGCGGATATAATCGCGGGCATGGACGGAGAACAGCGCAGGCTTTTTGACACCGTTGCCGAAGGCGGCTGGCATTGTAATAATGTTACGGAAATCATTAACATGACGCAAACACTTGATTGTTTTACGCTTCAGCCGGCGTTTAACGAATCGGAGTACGGCGAATACCGGCTCATGAGGGACTGGGACGAAAGCAGAGAAGCTATATCACGATTGGAGAAGTCAGCTAACGCCGACGACCGCACCCTTGCGAAACACATCACTTTATTAAACCGTTGTGCCGATGAGGAAACCTACGGCTACCATGCCATGAGAGATTCGGGCGGCGTTATGACGCAGCATGGTTTCCTCGTCATGGACGAAGTTCCGAAAGAAATGTACCGGGGCGTACAGGACTTGCCCTCGAAATACCGCGCAGATCACGAAACACCCCGCGCTTCAGC
>WQXD01000432.1 GCA_009785015.1 Oscillospiraceae bacterium
AAAAAAATGATAAGGAGTGAAGAAATGAAAAAATACGGTATAGTTTCGAGAAGTTACGGCAATATGACCGTCGCCGAAGCCGCCTCTTTCATGGCGGCCCACGGATATAACTGCACGGAACTGTGTATGGCCCATCCCGATTTCGGAGGCTGGGTGTACAACGGAATATCAAAGCTCGACGAATCCGGCATAACAAAAGAGCTCACAAAACAAAAAGCGGACATAATGCGCAGCGCCGGAATCGAGGTCACCGCTTTCGGGGTATTCACCGACAACCTCGCCCCAAATGACGACGCCTATATGCAAAAATGCCGGGACGCCTTTGTCCGCTGCATGGACTTTGCGGCCTGGGCGGGCATAAAAAACCTCACCACGGAGCTCGGGTTCCGTCCCGACAACAAGAGGGGGCTGACCACCGAAAATTACGAATCGGATTTCAAAAGACTGAAGGAGAGTTTTATCTTTCTCGGAAACGCGGCGAAAGAGCGGGGCGTCAATATCTGCATAGAAGCGTGCGTGATCGACGTGATACCCTCGGCAAAAAGGCTCGGGGATTTTATTTCCCAGATTGAAAAAGAGGCGGGGCTGACCAACATCAAGGCCATGATAGACATGGCGAATTTTATCGCCAATTCGGACGAGGACGACGTGTTCAAATATCTGGCGGCGCACACGGTCTATTTCCACGGCAAGGACAGGAAGGTCAACGACTGCTACGGGCGGGTGCTCGGCGACGGCGAAATCGACTGGGTGAAATTTTTCATGAATTATTACAGGCTGACGCCGGATCTGCCCTTTATCTTGGAATACACGAACGCCGAGACCACGGATTCGACCAATGAAAGGGTGGAGCGCTTTACAATGCAGGCGAGGGCGAACCTCGCGCTGATGGGATATAATGTACAGGAGTGGATGAAATGAATATTGAAGAAAAATTCGGGCAGCTGTTGAATGTGTACGGGATCAGGGGCAAAGTAAAAGAGTACAGCCAGATAACAAACGGGCACATCAACGAAACATACTACGTCTTAGTCGAAAGCGGGCCGTATGTAAACCCGTATGTGTTTCAGAAGGTGAACACATACGTGTTCAAAGAGCCGGTCAAAGTGATGAACAACATCATGATGATAGACAATTTCATCAAAAACAACAACAAAAAAAGCGCGTGCAAAATCGTGACTTTCCTCACAAATGAGCAGTACATAAATTATACGGTAACCGGCGACGGCGAATTTTGGCGTCTGTGTATATTCGAGGAGAACACGGTCACATTCGACGTAGTGGAAAATCCGGCGATTTTAAAGAGTTCCGGATACGCTTTCGGCGACTTTTTGAATGTGATTTCGGATTTTCCCGCGGATAAGCTGAATATAACCATACCGGATTTCCACAACACGAAAAAACGCCTCGAAAACTTTTTTTCGGTGGTGGAGGCCGACGCGAAGAACAGGGCCAAGGACGTGAAAGAGGAGATCAAGGTGTTTGAGAAACACCGCGACTTCTGCTGCAGGCTCACGGATATGGCGGAGGCGGGAAAGCTGCCGCTGAGGCCCGTGCACAACGACACGAAATACAACAACATACTCTTGGACAAAGACACGTTCGAGCCGGTGTGCGTGCTCGACCTGGACACGATCATGCCGGGGCTCGTGGCGCACGATTTCGGCGATGCGATACGCTTCGCGGCAAACAGGGCCGCGGAAGACGAAACCGACCTCGAGAAGGTTTATCTCGACTTTGACTATTTCAAAGAATTCACGCAGGGCTTCACCGGGGCAGTCGGCCGCTCGCTGACCGGATTGGAGGCCGAAACGCTCGCTTTGGGCGCGCCGATCATCACCTTTGAGCTCGCTTCGAGGTTTTTGGCGGATCACATAGACGGCGACAGGTATTTCACTATCCACCGCCCAAACCACAACCTCGACCGCGCCCGCTGCCAAATGAAGCTCGCGGAGGACATGATGGATAAGCTCGGTTTGATGTGTGAATTCGTGCAGGCGTCAATTTTAAAAATATAATAAAATAAAACAGGAGGATTTGGCAAATGATTAAACTCGGAGTAAACACGGTTCTGTTCAAGAATTTCGACTTCGCAACCGCGGCGAAATATCTCAAAAAAGCGGGATATGACGGCGTGGGCATCTCCGCGCTCAAGGGCATGGGAATAGACCATTTCAATACCGACACCTGGAAAAACGACAAGGACGATCTGAAGGCCATAATGGCGGACAACGGACTCGAGTTTCTGTCCTCGGAGATCGCCTCGCAGGAATTTGAAAGATTCAAGATCGCCTGCGAAGGTGCGGCGGAGATCGGGATCCCGGTGCTGTGCATCGGCCCCGGCGGCAAAATGGACGACGAAGAAACCATGAAGCAGAGTTTCGAGTCCATCAACAGACTCGCGGAAGTGGCCGCCGAATACAAAGTCACCCTCGCGTGCAAGGCCCATGTGAACTGCGCCGTTTACAACACCCCGACTTCGCTCAAGATGCTCGAAGCGGTAAAAAACGAATATTTCGGGCTCGACATGGATCCCTCGCATATCCACAGGGCGGGTGAAGTCCCCAAAGACGCGCTGGCGGGCGTCATCCACGGAATAAAACACGTGCATATCAGAGACTGCAAGGGAGCAGGCCCCTCTCCGGGAGATTCGTCCGACCAGGCGTGCGGCAGGGGCGATATCGATTTGTTCGGCTATATCAAAGCGATGGTGGAGGCCAATTACAACGGCCCCTGCGTGCTCGAGGTGATCGGCAGGGACCTCGACGCCGCCGAGGCTTCGATCATCGCGGCGGAATCGTACGGATACATGAACGCGTGCCTCAAAAAGCTCGGCGCGCGGTGACGTGTAACGAATGTGAACGCTGCGCGTTCACATGCAGTTCACGCCAATTGAATTTTAATTAAAAAAAAGGAGAAAAGAAATGAATCTATTATTTTTCGGGATTGACTCGCTGAGGCGCGACCACATGTCGCTGTACGGCTACAAGCGTCAGACCACGCCGAATATAACGAAGTACCTGGCGGACG
>WQXD01000433.1 GCA_009785015.1 Oscillospiraceae bacterium
AACGGCAAAGAAATACTTGATAACACGGGCATACACCCCGAGTCATACAAGCCCGCAAAAGATCTGCTGCAAATGTATGATTTTTCACCCGAGGACGTTAAAAAGGGCAAAATAACGGGATTGTCCGAGCGCGTCAAAGAAGACGGGCTGACGGACGTCGCGCAGGTTTTGGGCGTGGGAGTTCCGACCTTGCAGGATATAGTAAAAGAGCTTGAGAAGCCCGGCAGGGATATCCGCGACGATTTCCCGGAGCCTGTCCTGCGCGAGGATATCATGGATATGAACGATTTGCAGGTTGGCATGATCTTAACGGGAATTGTGCGAAATGTCATAGATTTCGGCGCGTTCGTCGACATAGGCGTGCATCAGGACGGGCTCGTGCACGTGTCCGAGATCTCTAACAGATATATAAAGCACCCGAGCGAAATTTTATCGGTGGGCGACGTTGTGAAAGTCGCGGTGAAATCAATAGACGCGGGAAGCAAAAAGATCGGGCTTACGATAAAAGGGGCGAAGTGAATTAAATATAGAGGTAACAAAAGCCATGCGCAGACTTAATTATGACGCGGAACCCGCGCAGATCATGAGGATGCTCTTGAAAAATAACGGCAAACAGATTTTTTTGAGCTTCAGCAAAAATAATCTTTCGAAAATTATTTCCGCCGCTTATGCGAACCCCGCGCAGCAGGAGCTCAAAGACCTGCTGCTTAAAGCGGCGGAGTTCGGCGTTCCCGCCGAACTGCTCAAGCTTTACGCGGGCAGCAGCGATGACCGCGACCGGCAAATACGCAGGATAGTGCGCCGTTTCGCCGAAAAATATAATCTCGTCCCCGAGTCCGCGGAGGTGAGCGAGGCTGTCAGCTGCTTTACTTTTGCGCTGGATTACGGCATGTTTGATTATTCAGTATATCCGACGAATATGGCTGCTACGAAAATAATCCCGGCGGAAATCGCGGAGAAGCAATCATACACCGAGCTTAAAGATATAGACGCGGATATAAGCGATGAGGACGGCGGCGAGAGCGCGTTCGTTGATTTTAAAACATGGTTCGGGAAAAAACAAATCGAAGAGAATAAACTAAAAGACAGGGATATAAATAAAATTTATATAAAAAGCGAGGATAATAATTATTACGAGTTGTCCGAAACCAATCATCTAATGCAGTCCGGAACTGAATTTTCCGAGCTTTTCAAAAATTTCGGCCCGGAGAAAAGAGAGCGCGAAGTAATAAAAATGGGCATAGATATATGCTCCGAACTTGAAGAGCGCGGGAGCGCATCCGTAAATCCCGCGGATATATTCAGGGATAAATACGGAAATTACAGATTAGACAAAAGCATAAAAACAAGCGATAATAAAAATAATTTAGGGCTGTTCATGCGCGGACTGCTCGGCGGCGATATAAAAAACGAAATGCTGGGTATCGTGATAAAAAAAGCCGGCGAAGATAATAAATATAATATAACGGAGATGAAAAAAACGCTTGAATACGCATTTGAAACGGCTTTGGAGGATTTATTGTTTTCAGGGCAGACGCCGCCGTCCGTGCTGACTGCTTTAAAAGCGAGCGCGAACGAGTTTACGAACGAGGATATACAGGATATGAGCGTTCCCGACAAATATAAAGCGATCGGACCGAGGGCGTTTATCCGCCGCGAAAACCTGCGCAGCGTTATGATCCCCGACAGCATCGAAAATATCGGCGGGTTCGCGTTCGGCTGGTGCGGGAATTTAGAAAACGTAACGATAGAGGGCGGCGAGGATAAAAATAATATATTTGACGTCGGCAATTTCGCGTTTTGGGGCTGCGAGAATTTGAGAAAAGTCACTATGAGGGGAATATTCGTGAAAAATATCGGTGACTGCGCGTTTTACGGGTGCAGGAAATTAAAGATAGATATATACGGGGATATAAGCGGCGACGCCGAAGAGCTTATCGACAGGGTATTTTACGGCACGCGCGACTCGGACGTGAATATATATACGGACGGCAAACGCAAAGAAAAAAGATACGACAGGATATTCAACAACAGGGTGCAGTTTTATTAGAAATTATATTTAGATGTATGTGTTGAAGCGGAGAGAATTTATATTAGATACGCAAAGGTGGTTGTATGGAAAAGGAATTACCGGTTCGGAAAAAGATAAGATTACAAGGTTATGATTACAGCAGCGACGGAGCATATTTTATCACGATGTGCATTGAAGGCCGACATGAGATGTTAGGACAAATCGTAGGGCGCGGCATCCTTGACGCGCCGCATATTCTCACCAATACGCCGCATATTTCCACCAATGCGCCGTTCGTCGAATTAACAGAGTATGGCAAGAATGTTGTTGAAGCAATAAAATTTCTGAACAATAAAAATCATAATATAAATATTGAGAAATATGTAATTATGCCAAACCATGTACACATGATTATTGTAATTCACAATGATTCTAACGGTGGCGTAACCAATAGGATTAAAAACAATAGCGTAACCAATGGGATTAATAGTGGCGGCGCGTCTGGGAAGCCGCGCCCTACGAATGCTCTTATTCCAAAACACATCTCGTCTATAAAACGCTTTACCAATAAACAGGCAGGCTTTGATATGTGGCAAGATCATTACCACGACCGCATAATACGCGATCAAGAAGAATATCGCGTAAGATGGCAATACATAGAGAATAATCCCGCAAAATGGGCGGAAGATGATTATTTTGTTAAAAAGTAAAATCTTGTTTTAAGGAGTGTCGTTCATGGAAAAACTATATAAAATGGTACAGGGATATTGGAAAAGATTTCCGAAAGGCGTAGAGCCGTTTCAAATGGTTACACGATTACTTGAAGAATGCGGCGAAGTCGCAAGTGAAGTTAATTTGTGGGAAGACAGCGGTATAAAAAGGCAACGGCGAGGCGAACCAAGAAAAGAAGATTTAGCAGGCGAAATAAAACAAGCACTTGTAGCGTTAATGAACATTGCTGTTTATTATGAAGTTGAAAGTGAATTGGAGAGTTCAATTAACGGCTCATTAGAATTAAT
>WQXD01000434.1 GCA_009785015.1 Oscillospiraceae bacterium
CGTGAATGCGACTTCGATTTGCGCAGGATGTATGAATACCATGGCGAACACGGCAGTTTGTTCGGGCTGTACACATACGACGAAATACAGGCGGTGTGCGGACTACTGACAGAGGAGCCGTGGCGCGAAAAATTCATATCGGCGGGGTTCGAGGTGGAAGTCGAGCAAAAGCATATCGAAAGCTGTTCACTATCGAATGTGATGGACTTTTTGTATTACATCACGAAGTATCACGGAATCCGCCGCTGGGAAAAAGAGAACTGGGACGAGCAAAGGCGGGCGAAGGATTTTGTGTGGAGCTTTGACAAAGAGGAGCTGAAAAATATCGGCATGGATTTCTACGATGTCGATACTTTCTTCGTCCTCCGCAAACCGGGGTAAAGACGCGGGTGGCGGAGCATCAGGCGGGCTCGTAGCGAAGAAGCGCCCAAAATCAAAATGGCGGGAAAATTTTTGTTATTTCCGATTTTTTGAAACATTTTTGAAATTTTTTGTTTTGGGCTTGAAAAAACCCGGAAATTGCGGTATAATAACTTCTAACGAATATAATTTATACAATGTACAGAGGTTTTATCAATGAGATGTACAGTTAAATTCATTTGGGACAATGAAGCAATGGTATGGTATACAGAAACAGACGATATACCGGGATTGGTGCTTCATGCGCCGTCGTTTGACGAGCTCATTGAAAGAGTTCGCTTGGTGTCACCCGATTTGTTGGAGGACAATTTAAATTACGCCGGTCCGGTTCACATATCATTTGAGTGCGAACGAATAGAAGAAGCAATTGCAAAATCACAGGCTGCCGTCGCGGTATGAAGGAATACAGCAAAGCCGTTCGTGAAATATTGAGTAAAAATGGCTGTTATTTCGTAAGGCATGGAAAAGGCGACCATGATATATGGCACTGCCCAACAACAAACCGTAATGTTACCGTTGACGGAACGATCCCCAGCCGTCACATGGCGAACGAGGTATTGAAGCAAGCCGGACTCAAAAAGCAATTTTGAAAAAGAGTGAGCCGCATTTCGTATAGCGAAATATGGATTCGACGAGCGGTACTGTAAGTTTCCGTCGTACCTGCGGCGGAGCGTGTTTTTAACGATCAGTGGGAAATACAAAACAAGGGGGAGGAAAACAGATTTATGTGCATGATGCTGTATATCGGTTCTGATAACGAATTTGTTGAATGGCAGGGGGAATTGGAATGGGAAACGGAAACGTTGATACACGTCGGTGATATTCCAAAAGTTTACGCCGGTGTAAAAAAACATTTTACGAAAAAATATCAATATGCGGTTTCTCTCAAAACGGGAATGGGAATGGGATGTGCTTGCGGCTTTGGTTTTGACGAAGCCGACGATATTGACGATATTACGCAAAACGACGAATTGAACAGAAGAATATTGGGCGAAATATTCGATTATATTCGAAAATTTGTATCTGGCGGCAGTTGCGAATTGGTTTCGTGCTGGACAGGCGATGAAAACAAGGACTGCGAGTATTCAGAGACAATAAGTATTAATGATTTCAACTGGAAAGGGAAATTTAGCATTTCACAGCCTCAAGACGTATTCAAAGGCAAACTCATGAAAATATTTAAATAATTTATAATTCGGAGGGGCCCATATGAAAAACACGGCATCGGCGCGCATGCGCGTAAAAACGTTTTGCCTCGCGTTCATACTCGCGATTATCGCCTGCGCCTGCGCCGCTCTCACTTCCTGCGGGAGCGAAAATGATAAGGGCGGGCGGGATGACGGAACAGAAACAAATTCCGATGTAACCGACAAGGGATACGTTTATCCCGAAATAGACGGGGACGGGGCGGATTTCACCTTTCTGACGCCGACCACCACATGGGACTTTTACACCGATGTTATCCGCGAATCCATGACCGGCGAGGTTCTCGACGACACCATATACAACAGGAACGTCTTTATCGAGGAAAACTTCAACATAAATTTCAAAGAAATACCGATGGATATAACGCAGATACAGGGGCAGCTCAGAAAAGTGGTTCAGAGCGGGGACGCCGTGTACGACGCGGCGTTTTGCCCCGCCTACTGGGACGATAAGAACACGATGGGGACTCTGATCACCGAGAATACCTTTTACAACCTGCGCGAAATACCGACGTTGAACCTCGGCGAAAAATGGTGGAATCAGACCATGCTGAAGGAAGCGGCGATAGGCGGCGGCGACAAGGTCTATTACGCCGGGTGCGATATCAACATCATGGCGTTACAAACTGTGTCATGCGTGTATTTTAATCAGGACATGATGATAAATCTGGGTCTTGATCTGCCATACGACGCGGTCAGGCAGGGCAAATGGACCTTCGAGATGCTCTTTAAGTATATGAAGGACGGGGCGCGTCTCAACGGGGCGGATTCCTTCAAATGGGATAGAAACGGGGACGCCGTGTACGGCATGGTTTCATATCAGGGCGCCTCGAACGCGCTTCTCGCGGGTTCGCTTGAACGGCTCACGGTGACCGACGATGACGGGTATCCCTCGACCGCGATAGGCGGCGAGCGGTTTTTCAATGTGATGGAAAAAATACAGGAAATGCTCGATTTGACAAACGGGGTATACCTGTGCGCGAACGATTATTCAAACGGCTTCCACCTCGAACCCATTTTCAGGGATGGCAGGGCGCTGATGATGATAGGCGAACTCAAATCCGCCGACGTGATAAACGAAATGGATGCGACCTTCGGCATAGTGCCGGTTCCAAAATACGACGAAATCCAAGAGGGATACTACTGTCATCTCATGCGGCAGACCCCGGTGGTAGTTATACCCGTGACGAATCGGAACCCGGAATTCGCCGGGGCGGTGATGGACGCGATGGCGTATGTCAGCAACAGGGACGTCACGCCGGTGTTCTACGACCTGGCGGTTTCGCAGAAGCGTCTGCGCAACGACGATTCGATAGACATGCTTGAGATCATAAGGGATTCCGGCTCGTTCGACGTGGGCTGCGTCTATGGCTGGACTTCCGAGTTTTATATGCTGA
>WQXD01000435.1 GCA_009785015.1 Oscillospiraceae bacterium
ATGTTTTCGTCCGTATGCGTGAAGTATGAATTGCCCCAGTCCATCCATTGGCCGAGGCGTTTGGACTGGCCGGCGATCACGCCCGAATAACGATTTATCCGCTCGACGCATTTTTTTGTAAAATCGGCCATGCCGTAAGCCTCGATATCTTTTTTGCTTTCGAACCCGAGCTCTTTTTCCACTTCAACCTCCACCCAAAGCCCCTGCGTGTCAAACCCGTTCCGGTAATGGCAGGAATACCCGTTCATGGCTTTATAGCGCAGGATAATATCTTTGATGCTCCTGCCCCACGCGTGGTGGATCCCCATCGGGTTGTTCGCCGTTATGGGCCCGTCAAGGAACCTGAAGCGTTTGTTGTTTTTGTTTTTTTCGCGCAGCTTGCCGAAACAGCCGCAGCTATCCCAAAAATCCAAGATATCCGATTCCATTTTTACAAAGTCCGTCATAAAAAATTACCCCTTTCACAATAAAAAAACATAAAAAAACGCCCCAATACGAAATAAATCCGCATTGGGACGAAAGTTACACTTCCGCTGTACCACCCATCGATTACGCCATACAAGCATATGCGTCCCTTTTTTACGGGGGGAAACCGTCGCTGCCTACTCGCCGTCGGGCTTTGGGCGCGCCGCTCGGGAGTGATTTTCAGCTGCGGCCTACTTGTACCGGGTTCGCACTATCCCCGGCTCACTGCGACGTTTGGCTGCGGCTTACTCTCTCCGTCTTCGCGTTTGTTTTGTATATTATAACCGATTTGATATATGTTTGTCAAGATGTTTTTGGTTCATTCCGAAATTAGTTGACAAAAGGGAGGAGAAGGAGTAAAATAGAGAAAAAAAGCAAAAGAGGGGAAAGAAATGGAAGACATAATAAAACTGATAGACGAAAACCTGGAATATAAAAGTCATGAAATAGGAGCAGAGAAGATAAAAATAAAAGTGCAATCAAGACGAGAAGAAGTGGAGTGTCCATTTTGTGGGAAAGAGTCGAGAAAAGTGCATAGCGTATATAAGCGAAAATTTCAAGAGTTACCGATAGCGGGGAAAAAAGTAGAAATAGAAATAGAGAACCGGAAGTATTTTTGTAAAAACGGGGCGTGCGAAAACAAAACATTTGCGGAAACGTTCGAATGTCTGCCATATAATGGACGACGGAGCAAGCGACTAACGGAGGAAATAATCGAACGGTCGAAGAATATGAGTTCGGTGAGCGCGAGCAGGGAGATAGGAAAGACATTGGCGGACGTTGGGAAAAGCACAATATGTGAGTTATTAAAAAAAAGATAGACAAAAAACAGACAAAAAAGCGATAAAAAAGATTAGCATAGATGATTTCGCACTAAAAAAACGACATAAATATGGGACAGTAGTGATAGACATGGAACGACGATGCATAGTAGAAATGATAGAATCACGGGAGACGGAAGCAGTGGTGAAATGTCTAAAAGCGTACCCAAACATCAAAATAGTGTGCCGAGATGGGTCAACAAGCTATGCAAAAGCGATAAAAGAAGCGCACCCGAGGGCGAAACAGGTAAGCGACCGATTTCATCTATTGAAAAATCTGACAGATGCAGCAGCGGGGGCGATAAAAGGGATAATAGGGTCGAAATTCAGGATAACGTCAACAACAGCGACGGAAAAAAAAGCAGAGGGTTATTTCAATTCAGCGAAAGAGATAGTTGCGGATTTAGCGGAACGGGCACACAAAACGAACACAGAAAAGAAGCAAATGACAATTGAGCGTGTGCATGAGTTAGTAAGAGTTGGATATAACCTAACCGAAGCAGCGCGGGAATTAGGACTAAGTTACGAGACAGCGAAAAAATATTTGGACGACGGCCAAAATCCAGCGAGTATAAAATATGGGGTGAAATTAATGAGCAAACTCAAGGCATACACTAACCAAATTGATGAAATGCTGGCAAAAGGGCATAAATTCAAGGAAATAGAGAGCGCGATACGGCAAAATGGGTATAACGGCTGCGCATCGACGATTAGGATGTATGCGACAAGGGAGCGTCGGCTCATGAAGGCAGACGCCGACAGAGGGCTTGAGAACACAGAATTAATTGAACGGAAATGGGTAATAAAACTCTTGTATTTTCCGGCTGAAAAGGTCAAAGGGATTACGCAGAAGCAGATTGACAGGATTACATGTGAATATTCTATCATTGGCAAGATTATTGATATTGTTCGGTCTTTCAGGGATATTTTAGCCTTGAAACGGGTCAGGAGATTGAATGCTTGGCTGAAAAAAGCTGAGGCTTTATCCATTGACCAGTTTTCTAGTTTCGTTAATGCTATTCGCCATGATTTACCCGCTGTTAAATTTGCCATTTCTTCTTCATACAATAACGGTATTGCCGAAGGTTTTGTCAACAAAATTAAAGTCGTTAAGCGTATTATGTATGGTCGCGCCAGCTTCATTCTCCTCAGAGCCAAAATTCTTACCATTGAAGCTGATAAATCTTTTGAAGCTGATAAATCTTTCAACTAATTTCGGAATGAACCGGGAAAAATAAATTTTTATTTAAAATTTTTAAAAAATTTAAAAAGCATTGACAAACGGCGGAAAAAGTATTATAATAAATCCAAACGAAAGGGGGAGTTAACTTGAACGTATCAAAAGTGATAAAAAAACAGCTTGAGGAATTGGATTCGCGCGGCAAAAACGCAAACGCGGGCGAATTAATACCGACGAAACCGCGTATAAATATGCGCGAGGGAATCGAAAAGTTTAACAATTCCCAAAACCAAAAATCGAGGACGTTCCGACACCATACGGTAAGCAAATAGCCTGTTTGTATAAAGAAAGGACGCGGTGGCCCCGCGCCCTTTTAAATTTTGCCTGTTTTATTATTTTTGTTTTTTCTTCGCGGCAAACGCGATACCCGCGCCAATAAGGGCCGTTATGCCTAAGAGCGTTACCGGGTCGCCGGTGTTGGGGGAAGGCGGCCTTGCCGCGGGGGTTTCCGGCGCGGCGGCGGGCGGCTGCTCCTGGGCTTCCGGC
>WQXD01000436.1 GCA_009785015.1 Oscillospiraceae bacterium
CCCGTGTGCGTGCTTGACCTTGACACAATCATGCCGGGGCTTGTCGCCCACGATTTCGGCGACGCAATCCGTTTCGCCGCGAACGAAGCCGCGGAAGATGAAACCGATTTGGACAAAGTATATCTTGACTTTGATTATTTCAAAGAATTCACCAGGGGATTTACAGGCGCAATCGGCAAGTCAATGACCGATACCGAAATCGAAACGCTCGCGCTGGGCGCGCCGATTATAACGTTTGAGCTTGCGTCGAGGTTTCTTGCGGACCATATCGACGGCGACAAATATTTTTCGATTCACCGCGAGAACCATAATCTTGACAGGGCGCGCTGCCAGCTCAAACTGGCGACCGATATGATGGATAAACTTGATTTGATGTGCGGATTTGTAAAAGAATCGGTGGGGAGATAAATAATTTTAAATACATAAAATATATTTCAGGAGGTAATCATCATGGCTCTTTTAAACTGCAATTTTTATTCAAAAGCAATCAATATCACGACAGGCATGAACGTGATTCTGCCAGAGGATTATTCCGGCGGCGAATTGCCGGCTTTGTATCTTCTGCACGGTTACACCGACAACTATGAGGCATGGATGCGCTGGACTTCTATCGAGCGTTACGCCAGGGATTATAAACTCGCCGTGGTCATGCCCGACGTGCACAAAAGTTTTTATAACGACTTTCCCGGAATAAACAACGGCTATAAATACTGGACGTTCGTCAGCGAAGAACTGATTGAAATAACCCGCCGGTTATTTCCGCTTTCGCATAAACGCGAAGATACTTTTGTCGCGGGATTGTCTATGGGCGGCTTCGGCGCGTTCAAATGCGCGTTAAACCGTCCCGACGTTTTTTCTGTTGCGGGAAGCCTGTCGGGCGCGGTCTATCTGAACGAGGGCTTTGATGGCCGGATGGACTGTAATGAATCTAAAATGTTCTTCGGCGAAACGGCTCAAATCAGGGGAAGCCAAAACGATTTGCTGGCCGCTGCCGAAAAAACTGCGAAACTCCCCGAAAAACCGAAACTTTATCAATACTGCGGCACGGAGGATTTTTTATACGAGGGCAATGTTATATTCAGGGATTTTGTAAAAAATCTGGGTTTTGATTATACATACGAAGAATCCCCCGGCGGCCATGAATGGAAATATTGGGACAAATATATAAAAAAATTTATCGGCATGCTTAATCTGGAACTTATACAGGCATAAAAAATATATAAAAATATTCAGGAGGATTTTAATATGCTCAAACTCGGCGTGAATTCGGTATTGTTCAAAACCGCAGACTTTGCGACTGCCGCTAAATATATCAAAAAATCAGGTTACGACGGAATTGGAATCTCAGCCCTCAAAGGCATGGGAATCGACCATTTTAACACGGATACATGGAAACAGGATAAAAATGACTTGAAATCCATAGCTTCGGACAACGGGCTTGAGTTTCTCTCGTCAGAAATCGCGACGCAAGACCCCGAAAGATTAAAAATCGCGTTTGAGGGCGCGGCCGAAATCGGCATACCCGTGCTGTGTATCGGCCCCGGCGGTAAAATGGACGACGAAGAAACAATGAAGCAAAGTTTTGAATCAATAAATAAACTCGTGGAAATGGCGGCTGAATATAAAGTCACGCTCGCGTGCAAGGCTCACGTCGGCTGCGCGGTATATAACACGCCGACGTCGCTTAAAATGATTGAAGCAATCTCGTGCCAAGGCACGGGACAAAACCCGTATTTCGGGCTTGACATGGACCCGTCGCATATCCACAGGGCGGGCGAAATCCCGAAAGACGCCCTTTCAAGCGTCATTCACGCGATGAAGCATGTGCATATCAGGGACTGCAAAGGTCTGGGACCGTCGCCGGGCGACCCTGAAGACCAGGCTTGCGGACGCGGCGATATTGATTTGTTCGGCTATATGAAAGCAATGGCTGACGCAAATTATAACGGCCCGTGCGTGCTCGAGGTAATAGGCAGGGATTTGGACATTGCGGAAGCGTCAATAATCGCGGCGGAATCGTACGGATACATGAACGCGTGCCTGAAAAAGCTGGGCGCGAGATAAAAATACGGGTGGAGTTGATTTTATGATTATAAAAGTAAGGGAAAAAGAAAGGCTGGAACTGCGGACGTTAGTCCCCGGCAACGCCGACGAAGTATTCGAGGTTATCGACAGGAACAGGGATAAGCTGAGGCAATGGCTGCCGTGGATTGACGGCGTGTATTCGCCGCATAATACGGGGGAATCAATCGAACGCTGGAGAAATGCGCGGAAAGAAAAAATAGATTTTACTTTCGGCATTTTTCTCGGCGGGAATTATATCGGGAATATAGGAGTTCATAATGTCAACAGGAGCAGCGACAGCGCGCAAATCGGTTACTGGCTTTCCCCCGAATGGCAGGGCAAAGGAATTATGACCGATTGCGTCAGGGCGTTGACCGGTTATTGCTTCGATGAATTAAATCTCAACAGCGTACACATATCCTGCGCGGACGCCAACAAAAAAAGCCGCGCCGTTCCCGAACGCCTGAATTTTGTACATGAGGGCGTTTTGCAGGATTGCATGAAATATCACGGCGTATATTATAACGAAGTGATTTACGGCATGGTTAAAAGAAACTGGAAATCAAATTAAATCAAATTAAAATAAAATATTTTAGAGGAGAAAAAAATTTATGTCATGCTGCGGAAACAATAAAAATAACAAAAAGTTGAATGTTTTATTCTTCGGTATCGACTCGCTCAGGCGCGACCATATGTCGCTCTACGGATATAAACGCCAGACTACGCCCAACATCACGAAATACCTGCTCGACGGGATTGTGTTCGACAACTGCTTCTCGCCGTCTGTCCCCACTACCCCCGGCTATACTTCGATGATGACGGGCTTTGATATTTTCAGCACCGACGTTGTGGCTTTAAGGCATCAGGGAGATTTAGCCCCCGGGATAAAAACGCTTGCCGAAATCTTAGGCGAAAACGGATATAATACTACATGCGTGGGATTCAAA
>WQXD01000437.1 GCA_009785015.1 Oscillospiraceae bacterium
CCGGTGCCGCCGAGGCGTATATTGACTCCGTTATTTTCGGCCATCACGATAGAAGTACCGGTTCCCATACTCACGACGATGGCTTTGTCCAAACCGGACAAATACAGCCCTCCCTTCCCGATCGCCCGCGTTTCCTCCACTGCTTTGGTGGAGATTCCGTGCAAATCCTTTGAGATGAATGTAGAGCCCACTCCCGTTATTTGTATTTTTTGTATTTCCGACAAACTGATGTTGTTGTCCGAGGTGAATTTTCCAAAAGCTCCGTACAGCGAGGATACCTGATCGCTCGCCTTGATATAGAAGGGTTTGATCAGTTGTCTGTCGCTGAGCCGGAAACCGCATATTTTTGTCATGCTGCCGCCTATGTCTATCCCTACAATGTACATTTAAATCAATTTTCTCCTTTGTCTGAAAATAGCTTTTTTACTCTCTTTTTTATTTTCGGTATTTCTTTTAACATTTTTATGCTGTCCTTCATCGGATCTATTTTCGATTCCCTGTGATTTATTATTGTTATCGGCATTTCCTCTATTTTTAATTTCAGTTTCTGGGCAATTAAAAGCGCCTCAAAATCAAAAATCCAGCCGTTATTCCCGCACAATCCGAATATTTTCCTCGCCGCGTCTTTTCTGAAACCTTTCATTCCGTTTTGGGAATCCGATTGTTTTAAACCCCCGTATATCTTCAGTATGTATAAAAAGGCGACCGACATGATTTTTCTTATCAAGGTATATCCCGCATATCCGTTTTTATGTATTCTTCTGGAACCGATGAGCACGTCGGTTTCAGTGTTTTTTAGAAGAATTTCATATCCCGCTTTGACCACGTCCAACCCGTATGCCAGATCGCAGTCCGTATAAAAGACAATATCTCCTTTGGCCGCGAGTATACCCGCGCGTACAGCTCCGCCTTTGCCTTTGTTTTTTTCGTATGACAAAATTATTATATTTTCCCCCGAAAATTTTTCGGCGATTGTATAGGTATCATCCGTGCTTCCGTCGTTTACAAATATGGCTTCGCAATCGTTTTTAAAATTATTTTCCATATATGTTTTGACGGTTTCAATCGTTTCGGCGATTATTTTTTCTTCGTTGTATACGGGAATGACAAGCGACAGCATAATCGTATCCTTATTTGATTATATATTAAAAAAATCACAGCTGCGAAGGATGTTTTTTGAAGAAATCCACGCGGGGCTCGAGGAATTTTAGTTTATGGCCGGCTTTTGTAAAGAATGCGAGCGGTTCAAATATATATTTCCAATCCCAAATCAAATCATCAACTCCGAGATATTCGCGGATCATTTCGCACCCCGACGGAGTTATGGGGTGGAAAAGAGAAGCGGCGGTCCTTACCACATGAAAATTGTCCGACAAAAGCTGACCTATTTCCTCCGCGTTTTCGCTTTTGCTTCTTGCCGCCCAATCTTTGCTTGCTTCCCTGAGATAAATGTTCAGCAGTTCAAATATTTTGTCAAAAGAAAGCGAAGCCATCAAATTTTCGTATTCAAATATTGTCGAATCGGCGGCTTTTTTGACTTTTTCGCTCACCGCATAACCGGGCAGCTCCCCCCCGTTATATTTTTGCGCGGTGTAGAAACAGGAACGCGCGATCCGGTTGAATATGTTTGTGACCAAATTCCCTTCATTTAGAACAGTGTCGAATCCTTCGCTGTTTTCAAGCAACGCTTTTGGCTCAAACCCCACGCTGCGTTCGCTCAAACTGGCATTCATAAAATGCAGCCGGAGCTGTTCGGGGGTATAGTAATCGAGAAGTTTTGACGCAGTGGGAGGTTTGATTTCGCTGCTGCTCGAAGCTTTGGTTTTACCCAGCAGGATATGCCGGTTCGGAACGACAAGAGGCAGCCTGTATCCTTCGTTCAACGCCATAAAAATACCCATTTCGGCAATCCCGTAAAAATATATGTTGTCCTCGCCGATGAACTGATAAACTTTCGCTTCGTCCGATTTCCACCATTTTTCCCAATTTGACCCTTCTGTTCCGTCGCCCAGGATTGTCTTTGTGAACGATATGGGGGCCCATAAAGATTCCGGCCAGACCCAGAAAGTCAAATTCGCCGCGCCGTCCTTTTCGGGAACCGGTATGCCCCAGGCCACATTGCCCGACAACCTGAACGGTACCAGAGTTTTGCCGGTGCGGTACCTGATCCCGTTTTCCGCCAGAACGGAAACTGCGGCCTGTCTTGCATCCAGATTTTCAAATTCCAGCGCCCACGAAGTCTTTTGCCCGTCCTCGATTATCTCATAGGACGGCATTTCTTTTATCTTTTTTATCTCGTCGACCGATTCTTTTTTGACATAAACGGAAGGTTTTTTAAAAAATTCATTTATGACCGTAATCAGGGTTTTGCGGCAGGCGGGGTCGTTTTTCCACTCATCCACTGCGGATTTCAGCCGCTTTTCGTATGCGGGAAGATCAAAAAACCAGTTGTCTACCGGGACGCGCTCCGGTGTTTTTCCAGAAAGGACGCTAATAGGCTCGATCAGTTCATCAGGGCTGAACTGGTGTCCAAGCGAGCATTCGTCAGCGTAGGCGCTCTCTGATTTACATCCCTGGATCGGGCAACGTCCCTTAACTTGTCGCCCATTAAGGAAAACGCCTTTTTCTGCGTCGAAGAACTGCATCGTCCGCTCACGCCTCAGCGACCCATTCTTGTAAAGCCGTTCAAAAATTTCAGCGGATAGCGCGGCATGAATCGCGCCTGCCTCTCCAATAGCCGATCCAGCATAGATATCGAGTGATATCTGATATCGGTCGAGGATTTCTTTATGTTTGATACGGTTTTGTGATACGAAATCAGTAAGGTTGCCGGCGAACCCATCGGCGACTGCTTTCTCGTAACCGAGTACTACCCCGGCTCCGTAGCAGTCAATGCCGGAGACGAAAAGCACATTTTCCGCGCCTATCCTGTCGCGCATGAACCGCGTGAAGATATCCGCGTGGATAAAGTACCCTCCGACGTGGTGAAAGTAAATATCCTTTTCGCCA
>WQXD01000438.1 GCA_009785015.1 Oscillospiraceae bacterium
CTTGCCGTGCCATGAAGAGTATCTCAACGATTTGTCGAAAGATATACCGATGCATGCGGGCAATGCCTTCCTGACGGAATTTTTGCGGATTTATTACGCGATGGTAAAACTTGTCGACGATCAAATCGGCAGGCTCCTCGACGCGTTGAGCGAGAGGGGGATTTTGGAAAACACCTGCATAATATTTACCGCGGACCACGGGGATATGGCCGGAGGACACGGCATGTTTTGGAAATCCACGAGCGCGTTCTATGACGAAGTCGCACGCGTGCCTCTCATAATATCCGCGCCGGGCTATAGTAAAGGGAGCTATTTTAAACCTGTGGAACTCGTGGATATTATGCCGACCATACTCGAATTGTGCGGTCAGGCCGCCCCGGAGACCGACGGAGTAAGCCTTGTGCCGGCTCTCAACGGCGGCGAGTCCCGCAAAGTCAACGCCCTGAGCGAACGTTTGGATTTCGGTTATGAAAAAAAACGCCACGCCCATGTACGAGACGAAAACGAAAATTTCATGCTGCGCGGCGAACGCTATAAATATATCCTTCACCGCAATAAAAACAGACAGGTACAGCTGCTTTTCGACATGGAAAAAGACCCGAATGAACATATCAATTTATATGGATTGCCGGAGTATGATCTCATAGCCGGCCGGCTGCGCGAAAGTTTGCGCGCGCGTCTGGCAAAAAGCGGATATGAGCTCGCGCCTGTAAAAAACTGAAAATTGGGTGTAGAAGTCGGCACCAAGGTCATTTTACCCTATATTATCCAAAGCCGCGACCGTTTCGTTGGCTTTATCCAAAACCTTGTTTATTGCCTTCATGTTTTTTTCAACTGAAGAGGCAAAATCGTTTTTCTTTGCCATCAAAACGCTCACATATGTATTTCTCACCGGGTCCATATAAAAAGTGTCGCCTAAATCCGTCGTTCTGTTCGCATAAATTATATCCAACATTTCTTTCGATTCGTCGTCCCGCGAATATTTTGTGCGCAGCGCCGTTTCAAAATACGCAGGCATAGTGATATTTTTCGATTCGACCGCAAGGGCTTCCATGATTATACTTATGCGGTCCAAATCCTGCGCGGTAATCGGCACACAATTAATCCAACCGTCTATAACCCTCGAATAATATTTATCTTGCGATTCGTCGTATTTCGGAACGGGCAGTATTCCGAAATCCGTTTCCATTGCGCGGAGATTCGGAACTTGCCCAACAAAACTCACATAAAACAAACCCAAATTATTTTCAAATTGGTTTGATACGATATCCGGAGCATAAGCAGCGTTATTTTTATCCGTCAGACCATCGAACATTATTTTTTCTCCACCGAATATATTCTGATAAACTTTTTCGAGAACATTATATAACTTTTCGCTGTCGCCCGTAAAAATCAAATAATCATTCGCGTCTTTGCCGACGGTTTTTATTCCGCTTGATACCCAAAAACTCGCGTAAAACATATCGGCCTGCGACAATATACCATACTGGTCGGCATCCGTCATTTTGCCGTCTCCGTCCAAATCCGCGACGGCTTTTCTTGAAAGTTCGAAAAATTTATCTATCGTCCATTTGTTGTTTTTCACGAGATTATATAAATTTTCAAGTTCCAAATCCGCGACTAATTTTTTGTTGAACATCACACATATAGTCTGTTCAAACATATTCAAGCATTCGTCGCTATACGCGAAATATAATTTTCCGCCGATAGATATATGTTTGTTGACGTCGTGCGCATACCAAGGTTGAGAAACGTCAAGATAACGCAATTCTTTTACCGGAATAATCATTCCGGAAATGGCCTGAGCCCAAGCGTCCCTTGAAATCATCAAGCATAAATCAAAATCATCGGATCCCGCAAATACGCTTGTTTTAAATTTAATTGTGGGGTCGTCGTATCCGGCAACCGTCGTCTGTTTGATTCTGATATTATATCTTTCCTCAATCAACCTGTTTCTCTTATATACGGAGTCGTTGACAGTTTCGCCGTTTTCGGCTTCAACGTCCACCGCCGGATTCAACCCGAAATAACCGTTTGCCAACCCGATAACCCTGAATTCATATCCTTCGCAATCTTTGTCCGGTAGATAAGAAGCATAATAGTTTACCGTTTCGGATTCCGATTCGTTGTTAAATTCTCCGGACTGCAAAATTTCGTTCGTGCTTTCTGTTTTATCTGTCGTATTGTTTTTGCATCCTGCAAACAGGAAAGCGGTTACAACCAATATCAAAAAGAACACCGTTATTTTTTTCGGAATCACAATTTTCATAAAATCACTTTTTCCTTATAAATTTTTATAAAACCAAATTAATCGATATTAAATTTGAGCAGCAACGGATAATCACGCACAATAATACCTTTGACTGTAGTTATCGATTTTTTTGTTTCTATTGTTAACGGAATCAATTCGCCGGTCATGGGATTGTATGCGTCGGCTGACGCAGCTGTAAAATCAAATGTGATATCCGCCGATTTTCCGTCGCAATCATCTGATACTTCTCCTTTCAGCCATACAGCCAATACATTTTTTCCTTCCCCGGTCAAAGGCCATATTTCAAGTTCTTTACCGCAGCTTGCGGAGAATGAAAATTCCGCAGGTTCAAATCCATCCAAAACGGAAGCCAAGTTGCGCATTACATAATAAGCAGCCTGCGGGTTCATCGGACAAATGGGGTAAGAAGAGAATGTCCTCCGCATAAGCGACAAATCATAGATATATCCTTTTTGAAATAATTCACAAAAGAACGATTCGATTCCCAGAGCCGTATGCTTCACCAAAATTTGGGCCAATATTTTGGCTTTTGTAATTTCCGTGAGTCCGACCGTTGAAGGAACCGGATAACTCCAATTCCAACCGCCCTCTGCTGACATGGGCGGATAATTTGCGCTGACATTAAATTCGCTTGCCATATATCGTTTGCCGGTGAAGCCTTTGGATTCGCAATAACGCTTGAACGCGCGTAAGTTGTCCGTATATTCCATATAATATTCAGACTTCGTATCTA
>WQXD01000439.1 GCA_009785015.1 Oscillospiraceae bacterium
CATACTTCTCCGGGGATTCGCCGAACATACGGACGGCTTCCGTACCGTCTGCAACGCAGTCTATATCGAGCAGCGTGGGTTTGAGTATCGATAAAATAATCTCGCGGTTGATGGCGATATGTTCCGCCAATAAAATGCGGCGGCCCTTAAAATCCGTCTTCTGAACGGAGAGCTTCTGCGGTTTTATTTCGCCGCTTTTCATTTTTACGGTAAAAGTAAACACAGAGCCTTTCCCGATTTCGGATTCGACCCATATTTCGCCGTCCATCAATTCCACGATTGCTTTTGCGATGGCAAGCCCAAGGCCCGTGCCGCCGAATTTGCGCTTCGTTTGTTCGCCTTCAAATGTGCCAAACAGGTGCGGCTTTTGTTCTTCGGATATGCCGATACCCGTGTCCGCAACGCTGATTTGAAGACGACAAACGCCATTTTGCTCTGAAATGAGGCGTGAGCCGAGATTTATGCTCCCTCCGGGCTTCGTAAACTTTATGGCGTTGGAGAGCAAATTTGTTATCACCTGCGCGAGGCGGCTCTCGTCGCCTATCAAAGTGTGCGGTATGGGCGCAATGTCAAAAATAAACTTTTGACGTTTATCGTTTATGCGGGGACTGACGACATTCACGATTTTTTCGACCATTTCCCCGAAAACAAATTCCGTAACCGACAATCCGAATTTGTTGGCCTCTATTGTGGAAAAATCCAGCATATCGTTGATAACGCCCATGAGATGATATGCAGCGTCTTTTATCTTTTGAATCGCATCGTCCTTTTTTTCCATGTCAGGCGCGTCCGCGGCGATATCCGCCATTCCTATAACGGCGTTCAGAGGCGTTTTGATTTCATGGCTCATGTTAAGCAATATATTTTTTCTGCTCCGGCTTGCTTGTTCGGCCTTCTTGCGCGCCGCTTCTATTTCCGTGAAGTAGTTGTTTTGAATCCTTTTTACGACCTCCCAGTATTCATCCGGTTTCCGTTCGTTTTTCTCTGTGTCGTTATCAAAAAGGAAGTCTGTTGCCACCCCAAAAAATTTTGCGATTGTCGCGATATATTCAATGTCGGGATAGCCGCTTTCACTCTCCCATTTTGAGATTGCCTGGTTTGTAACGCCGAGTACCTCCGCAAGCCGTTCCTGCGTCACATCGTCGCGCTTGCGCAATTCTTTGATTTTCGCCCCGATTTTAACGTACATAAAAATCACTCCATACATTTTTGATTTTATTATATCGCTTGACGAGCAAAAATGCAATTGCTAATTCGTTGACCCAAAGTCAACGATTCGTTGAGTTTTTATGTTTCCCCGAGAAAGTCTTGACATTTGCCCCCATATAGTGTAATATTTATTGTATCATATTTTTGAAAGGCGAGAGCAAATGAACAGAGAGTATATCTATCATTCTTTTACCAGAACAATTTGTTCGGCGTGCGGTGAATTGGTCGACGGTAAAATCGCCTATAACGACAAAGGCGTATTTGTATTGAAAAACTGCGGCAGATGCGGCGACCATTTTGAAATCCTGGAGGAAGATTACAAGTATCATTTGAGCAAAAATAAATATGACAAAAGAGGCACGGTTTCTTTTACGCAGACCAAAACCGACAAAGGCTGCCCGTATGACTGCGGCCTGTGCGAACGCCATGACCAGCACACTTGCATAGGGCTTATTGAAATCACCAAAAAATGCGATCTGAACTGCCCGATGTGCTACGCCGGGCACGAAACCGGCGGGGATATAGAACTTGACCTCGTCGAAAAAATGATGGATTTTTATATGACATCCGAAAATAACGGCGCGGAAATCCTGCAAATCAGCGGCGGCGAACCCGCATTGCATAAAGATGCCGTCGAAATAATTAAAATGGCGAAAAATAAAGGCTTCAAGTATGTGATGCTCAACACCAACGGAACAAGAATTGCGGAAGATGAAGACTTCGTCCGCGAGCTCTCTGATTTCCGCGGCGGTTTTGAAATATATTTGCAATTTGACGGGCTTGACGATGAAGTATATGCGAAATTGCGCGGCAAAAATCTTTCGGGCGTCAAAAAGCGGGCGATCGCCGCCCTTGACAAATATAACATACCCACTACATTGGTTGCCACGATAGAAAAGGGAGTCAATGACCATCTTTGCGGCGAAATTCTGGTTTACGGAATGAATCAGCCGTGCGTGCGCGGGGTCAACTTCCAGCCGGTGAGCTATTACAAAAACGGCCGCCCCGCTCAGGACAGGGTGACTCTGTCGGGGGTTTTGAACAGGATAGAAAAACAAACCGGGGAAATGATAAGAACATCGGATTTTATACCGCTTCCGTGCAATGCCGAGAGAGTTGCGATAACATATTTATTCAAAGATAAAAAAGGCTTTGTTCCGATCACGCGCAATAACGACTTAAGCGAATTTAAAGATTTTATCGGAAACACTTTTGTGTTTACAGTTGAAGATACTTTGAAAAATTTCAGTGAAAACAGCCGGATATTCAATATCGGGAGCTGCTGTAATCTCATAAACGACATAAAGAAGTATCTCCCGAAAAATTTCATTTTGAAATCAAAAGAAGAAAAAATGAAGTTTGTGGACGAAAACACTTTCAGAATCAGCGTGAGCTCTTTTGTCGACAAATACAACTTTGATATGAAATCGATGCAGAAAGAATGCGTGCATATTATCACGCCCGATTTTAAACGCATACCGTTTTCCGCATATAATATGCTTCATCGGGGGAAAGGAAAAAATAGCGATGGCGAAGTTTAAACCGGCGGCAATATCAAAAGGCAGTTTCGCATTTTGCAGGATAGTCGTGGCGGGACTTTTATGGCTCGGCATAATTTTACAGACAAAATGGCTTGTCGGCGCGGTATTTTTGATAATGCTCTTTTCCGCTGTACTAAAGGTCGAAAAAGCGCCGCTTATCCTGCTTTACAAATATACCGCCGACAAAATCAAGCCCTCCAAAAATATTATAGTCGACGAAAAGGGGATTTTTGTCTCGCATTTGGTC
>WQXD01000440.1 GCA_009785015.1 Oscillospiraceae bacterium
GTAGAGCTTGTCGCGGTATTGACATTATTGTGGATTACGCTCCAGCCCGTCGTTTTCAACGCGTTTGTAAATTCCGGATCGTTCAATGGATTTCCGAAATCATCGGTTTTTACGGGGAACTCGTCGCGGTTTATGGTAGAGTCAAGCCGTCTGATTGAGGTAGTGGGGCTTATTCGTTTTGCAGCTTCCATAAACGGCTTCCCGGCGGATTCTTTTTTGCCCAGATATACTGTGCTTGTTGCGCCGTCCCAATCTACAGGCAAATTAAGCAGCCCGGATATTGCTCTGACCGGCAGATAAGTGGTCCCGTTATATGACAGCGGATATACAACCTCGCCGTTTGCGTTTTTCATTGTTTGGATTTCGCCGTTATACTTGATTGTTATGTCGGGCCGTAACTGTGCTTGAATGGTTGTGACTGTTGCCGCCGTCGCGGTTATGCTGAAAATGAGCGCTGATAAAATTGCCAGGACCATTTTTACGCTGATTTGTTTTTTTAATAATTTTTTCATTGATATTTCCTCCGTTTTTTTATTTTGTTTTTGTTATGACATAATGGAATCTTTGTCCGCTGCGGAATAGTGCGGTTTATCATTCTTGCGCTGGCGCGGTGGCGGCGTTTTGCCGGGCGGGGTAACATTTGATTCTTCAGTACTGTCCGAAATCGAGCGGTCGGGGATATGTTCCGACGCTTTGCATGGGACAAGCTTTTTAGCTTCGGGGTGGTTTGAATAATCGTATTTATCTACTTGAAGCACTTTTTGCCCGCGCATGACGACCAACGCTTTGTCTATGGGCAGCCGTAAAACCTCGTCCATGGTGAGCAGCTTGCGTTTGCCTATGCCGCTGGTTTCGCGGTACTCCGGCGTATAATCCGATATACGCCATGTGCCGAGCATTTTTGCTTTGGTGGAAACGCTTATGCTTGTTTCGCCCGAACGGTCCGAAATGAACTTGGCCGTGAGTTCGTCCGTGCAGCCGAGAAAAAGCTGCACATCGCAATTCCCCAATATTTCCTGCCATTGGTTATATGGGTAACGGTTCTGCAAGCCCGCGAGATTCTGGAACACGCACGACATACTGAAATTCCTGGAGCGTATAACAGAGATTTTACGGGACAAGTCGGGGATTACGCCGCAGTTGACTAATTCCTCGCCTAAAAAATGGACGGGAACCGGCAGCTTGCCGCCTTCGCAGTTTTTGTCCGCGTACCTGATACATTTTATAAATACAAATGATATGAAAAGCGAACTCAGGAAATCGAAGGTGCTGTCCTGATCGGACGTGATGCAGAAATACGCGCATTTTTCTTTGCCGAGCAATTCGAGGTCTATTTCGTCGCGGCTGGTTATGAGCCGTACCAATTTATTTTGGAACACCTGAAGCCTGGAACCGAGCCCGATTATGATTCCGCCGCGTACCGTTTCGGACGCTTGCTTGAAAATGCTGTACGGCGCTTTCGCCGGGTGGCTTATGGGCAACGCTTCAAAAAGGCTGTTAAGTTCGCTTTCCGAAGTCATGGTAAGCAGCTTATATACCTGCCCGATATTTTTCTCTTCCGGCGGGTATCCCTGTTCGACGTACAGCACCAATGCTTTGAGCAAATTGAGTTCCGAACTGTCCCAAAACCTATCGCCCCGCTCTGAGCCAGTATTTTTTATAACCACATCGCAAAATAACTGCGCCATCAGTTCTTGGCCTTCTATTTCAGCTAAGCAATTCCATGAATCGGAGTTTTCCGGCGAAACAAGGTTAAAAACTTTGACTGTATAGCCTTGATTACGTAAATAGCTGCTCGTTTTCTCGTAGATTTCGGATTTGGGGTCCGAAATCAACAGCGATTCGCCGCGGGCCACGCATTGGAACACCATGTTTACGCAGAACGCCCGCGTCTTTTTTGACCCGGACGCCCCGTACACGGCGATATTCCGGTTCATCATACTGTCTTCGGGCACGCAGATAACTTTTTTATCAAACAACCCTAATATAGTGCCGTTGTGTTTTCGTATGTCCGGCACAAGGTCAAGCACGCCGTTCATTTCGCGCTCCGACATGAAACCCGCCGTACCATAAGTGCCTTTGCGCGAATATATGAGGTTGCGGTCCCGGTCGTACTCGCCTTTGTCGCCCCAGCCCATTTTCATAACGATGACTATGAGCAGCGCAAGGAGCCCTGAACAAATAAAGACTCCGTACATACCGTACGGCGGAGTAAATACGGCGGCGATACAATCTTTCGGCGCGGCGGAAGGCAAAATCGGCGTAGTACCGTCGCCGGGAGAACCGCCCGCTTGCTGCCATGCCGCATAGTTTCCGACAAACTGCGCTAAATAACCGCCCGCATACAGCAGAACGGCGAGGAACACGGGCGCGATTATACACAGCTTCCACAATTTTCTCTTTTTTATGGGAAAAACTTCCTTTCTAATTTTTTTTGGTCGATGGTTTGGAACCTTGCATTCCCACAGCAAAACCGGCGAAGGGCGTCGGCTTGATAATCGAAACAGATAACAGTGCCGTTTTTGCCGTGAAGGTTGAGCGCGGAATTAAACCGGGTGATGCGCGGCATATCGCAGTTATAGGCAAAAATCACAGGTTCGCCATTTTCGTCTATGGCGTCGTTTTCGATGAGCAAGCCGGGGTCGCGTCCATGCAAGTTTTCCGAAAGGATACGATTTAATGCGGTTGTTTTTTCCGTATCACATAAGAGTCTTAGCAGCGTTTCGCCGTTACGGTCGTTTGTGAGGTATATGAAGCTGTCGTAGTTTCCGTCTAAGATAAAATAGTTTCTTTTCACGCCGCCCGTGCTTGTCAGGAGTTGATACATCTGCTCCATGTCATTGCCCAGCATCATGCCACGAACGTTTTCGGGTCGGTATTGATGCGGCAGGCGGTCGCGGCAGATTATTGTTTTCATCACCGCTTTTGTCCGCATTTCGGATTTATACTCCCATTTCAACAGCGAACCGCCTGTGTTGTATACGACGAAAACCTCA
>WQXD01000441.1 GCA_009785015.1 Oscillospiraceae bacterium
ATTTATGTATATGCCGACGGCATTTTTTTGTTTTCCGGCTTAAAAACTACATAAGCATAACGGCGTCCTTGAACCGGGCCGCCGTTTTTTATTATTCAAAAGCGGCACAGCCGCAAAAAGAAAGGAGTATTATCTATGATGCAAAAATGTCTCGATAGTTTCCGCACGAGTTTCAACGATTTTGAAACGATGTTCGACTATCACAAAACCCAGAGCAAAGATTCCATCTGGCACCGGACGGAGATAAAAAACCTGCAAATCGCTCCGTTGGACAAAACCTCAGACCTATACGGGAATCGATACTTTTTTGGTTGCGCTGATCAAGGAACCGGAATGGTGCGCCGATATGATAAACCACGGCTTGGAGTTGAACTTGATGTTCCTTGACGCTATCTGGGACGCGGGATATGAATTCGATTCGGTTTTCTGGTGCGACGACATGGGGTATAAGGGTTGCGCGTTTTTTTCCGCCGAAATGTACAGGGAGTTTTTGAAACCGGCGCATAAGAAACTGACCGACTGGGCGCATTCAAAAAAGATCAAAGCGCACCTGCACTCGTGCGGCAACGTGATGAAATTGGTACCGGAGTTTATCGGCCTTGGCGGCTTTGCGGGTACCGGCCATATCGACGCATACAAAAAAAATGAAAACATTGAATTGATTGCCCTCTGCGATACTGATGAACCGTGGCTCAAATGCGCGAAGTATATAAAGTCGGGAAGCTGTATAAATATTATATGGCTTCCTTTTTTGTTTCAATTATATTTATTCCGCGCTTAGAGCGTCCTTGATTTTGCCCTCTAATTCTATGAATTCGTCGCCGTTATTTTGTTCAGCCATTATTTTTCCCTCATTATTTCGTTATTCTATTCCTGTAAAAATTATATTTTATTCCCTCTGCCTGTACAAAACCGGGATTATTTATTCGCAGGCGGCTATGACCATATTGTTGATTTTGCCCCAGTTGCCGTGGCCGCCCATATCGTTGGGTTCGGGGTATTCCCCTGCGAATACTATGATGGAAAGCCCGTATTCAGGGTCGGCTAACACTTTGTGCCCCGCCCACCCGCCATGCTCGACGCAGTTCTCCGAACGCAATACCCCCGCGTCATCCACTTTTTTGCCCCGGTAATTCCACCCTAAGCTCCATGCGTCAAACGGGTTCGGGAGATGGGAGTTATAATTCGAAGTCATTTGTTTTACGCTTGCCGGAGAAAGTATACGGCGCCCTTTAAAACGTCCTCTGCAGAGTATCACCTCGCAGAAGGCGCTCATATCGTTCGCGGTCGTCTTCAGCCCGTTCCCCCCGCCTTCATTGTTATAGCAGCTCTCCGAATTTATCCAGCCGTGCCCAAGGCATTTTTCGTTTCTGCCCAATACCCTGTCCCATTTTTCTTTCGGCAGTACCCAATGCGAATCGACCATGCCGAGCGGCCCAAATAATACTTTTTGCGCGTATGAGTCTATACTTTCGCCCGTAACCGCGCATATCACTTCTTTTAACCTGTCGTACCCATAATTGCTGTACGCCATAACTTTGCCCGGTTCGTTTTTCGGCGCGACTTTCAGCGATACGGTTTCCCACATTTTATCCGTGCCGTAATCTTCGGGAAGGCCAAGGGCCTTTTTTATTTTTGAATCATACTCATTTCTTTTCCCCCTGTCCCATTCGCCCTCGGGCGGCGCGATTTTGAACTCGTCTTTGATATAGTTCTCTACGGACGTCCAAAATTCGCCGTCTATTCCGTGGGTATGCGTCATGAGGTGCCAAAGCCTGATGTTTTCCCATCCCTTTACGGCATATTCCGGCAGGAACTTTGAGAACCTCGTTTCCGGTTCAAGCAACCCTTCCTCCAAGAGAATAAAAATAAGCGCGGACGTAATGACTTTGGTATTTGAAAATACCGGAAAAATCGTGTCCATTTTCACGCCGTATTCGTTCGTGCTGACGCCGTAACAACCTTCGAAAATCGGTACGCCGTAACGCGCCGCTTTTATCACCAGCGCCTGACAGCTGTCATTCGCGATAAATTCAAGCAGCCTTTCTTCGAGTTTGTCCAATTGCGGAAGATAGAGCTTTAACTCCGCCGCCTGCTCGACGGCTTGTTTTGTTTTTGCATATTTCCGTTCCCCTCGTATAAGTTTATTTATTTTACCCTCGCTTTTTGTTCCAATTCCAATAACCGTTTAATCGCGCCGACCGCCGCATCGTCGGGGTCGTGGAACCAAAAATATTGGCGGTTGCCGTTGCGGCAGATATTTGTCAATTCCTTGCCGCATACCGTTATGGTTTTTCCCGGTGCGCACCCCCAGAGGTTGCACGGATATGTCAAAGCATAGTTCCTGAACTCCTCCGCCGGCGGCGAATCTTTCGGTTTCTGCACGCAGTAGAACACATTTTCCCATAAGAATCGCTGCAGGTTTTCGTCTATAACGGTTCCCTCGTAGCCTTGCAGATGCTCGAGGTAAGCGGTGACGACCCATTTTCTGCCTTTTTCGGCCGAGTGTCCCGAGCACAGGCCTATCCTGCATATGTTCCTGCCCCTGCATACCGCTTTCCACTGGTTCGTCAGCGTCCACGCCGGTTTCATCTTGTTTGCCCGGAGCCACGCCACGAATTCCAGCGCGTTTTCTTTCATGTCGCCGTCGATGTGTTCCGGAATCAAATCCTCAATCAACGGCTTGACCGCTTTTTGCTGCTGATACAACGACAGCTTTTTTTCGTCCGCCATACTCATACCTCCGCCGTCTTATTGACGAAATCCAAGGCGTACCGCCATTCGCCGTATTTCTTTTCGTGGTCGATAAGCACCCCGTCCGTCAGCTTGACGCGCAACAGGCAGGTGTTTTCGTCGTTTTCGTTGACGTGGCCGCCCGTGTACCACGCGGCGAACGCTTCGCGCAGCTTGGCCATGATCGCAGCGTTGCCCCCATCGAGCACCCAGCCGAGATTTTCACCCGTGCCGTGCCCGCTGAACCAGTCGATTCCG
>WQXD01000442.1 GCA_009785015.1 Oscillospiraceae bacterium
ATTCGTCCGTTTCCATATAATTGCGGATGAAATCTTTTGCCGCGACGCTTTTTGCCGTGCCCGCCTCTATCACGAGTTCCTCCGTGAAATCGAAAACATACAATTCTGACTTTATTTCCGCGCTGTTTTGGCTCTCATCGGTCAGTATAACCGCCGCCTCCTGCCAGCCCGGCGAAAAAACGTCGGGTGCGGCGGCAAACGAGCAAATCACCCGCGTGGCGTCTTGTATGTCGCCCACAAAATCTTCCGGCTCGACTTCATTGCCGCGGAATATGCGGCATTGGTTTGGTTTGGCCGAGGGGGGCGTCGTGTCCTCTATTTTCACCGCGGACGCGGTTTGGCGCTGCCCCATTTTCAAAACCACGGGGTATGTTCCCAATTTCGCGAAATCGACGCCGTCTGCCTCAATATCAAGGGATAAATCTTCCAATTCCATATAATTGCGAATGAAATCTTTTGCCGCGGCGCTTTCTGCCGCGCCCGCCTCCATCACGAGCTCGTCCGTAAAATCGAAGACATACAGCCCGGAATGTATTTCCGCGCTGTTTTGGTTTTCATCGGTCAGTATGACCGCCACCTCCTGCCACCCCGGCGAAAAAACGTCGGGTGCGGCGGCAAACGAGCATATCACCCGCGCCGCGTTTTGCACATCAATCACGAAATCTTCCGGTTTGACTTCATTCCCGCGGAATATGCAGCATTGGTTTGGTTTGGCCGCGGGAGGGGCTAATTCTATGCCCGGCATATCGGCGCGCGCTTCGATTACAGCCTGCCTTTTTACTTTATCCGACAGATTCACCGATAAAACGGATAACCCGGCAACTGCGAGCACAACCATCAAAACGGCGGCGGATATGCCGATTTTTTTGTATTGTATAAAGATTTTCATATGAGCCGTTTTTAAAAAAAACGGAGAAAAAAATTTAAAAATATATTGAAATTCTCAAATAATTGTGGTAAAATAATGAAAAACGTGATAAAAATCGGAGGAGTCAGAACATGTACAAAAACGAAGGATATATGGCCGGAGCAAATTTGGGGCACTGGATATCGCAGTACGGGGGCAAATCACACGAACATTTTAAATCGTATATTCAAGAAGAAGACATAGCCCGCATCGCGTCGTGGGGCATGGATCACGTCAGGGTCCCCGTGGATTATTTCATATTCGAATCGGACGAAAGTCCGGGGGTGTATTTGGAGAGCGGGCTCGTGTATATCGACGATTGCCTTAAATGGTGCAAAAAAAACGGATTGAACATGGTGCTGGATTTGCATCACGCGCCCGGGTTTTTTTTCGGCGACGGGGACAAGAACTGTCTTATGGAAGACGCGGGAATGCAGGAGCGGTATATAGGCATATGGAAATTTTTCGCGGCGCGCTACATGGCGGAAAAAGACAATCTGATATTTGAGCTTTTAAACGAGCTTGTGGCGAAATCGTCGGCGCAATGGAACGATCTTTGGATGAGAACGGCCGCCGAGATACATTTCGTGTCGCCCCGCAGAAAAATCATAGTCGGCGGAAATTACTGGAATTCCGTAAGCGAGCTTTCAAATCTGGCCGTTTCCGAAAACCCGGATATACTGTATACGTTTCATATGTACCACCCCATGATATTCACGCATCAGGCGGCGGGCTGGATGGAAAACACGCGCCGCTACACCGTTCCCGTAACATACCCGGTGAACACCGAGGAACACGCCGCTTACTATAACGGCAGCATACCCGAGGACGAAAAAGGCATCCTCGGCAAAAACTATTTAAAACGGGTGTTAGCTCCCGCCTTTGAATTTATCGAAAAGAACAAGCGGCCCCTGTACTGCGGGGAATACGGCGTGATAAACAACGCCGGTATCGAATCGGCGATAAAATGGTGCGATGAGCTCGCGGATTTGCTTTTGGGATACGGAATCGGCAGGGCGGTATGGAGTTACCGGGGTTTTGCCGCGATTACGGGGGATGACAACGAAGTTTTAAATACCGATTATGTAAGAGCAGTCAGCAAAAAAACGGCAAGCGTCACCTAAAGCCCCTCGCGGCGCTTTTCATCACTTCGGCGGCGTCCGCCTGGCCCATATACCCGAACAGAAAATATGTGCCTTTTATCCCGTATCTCGCCACAAATTTTTTTGCCGCGCCGAGCCTCTCATCCAAGCCGCCGTCGGATATCGAAACCCATTTCGCTTTCCCCGCTTCATGGACCGCGTCATATACCGGATACCATTTTTCATTCGCGCCGTCGGGCTGCCCGGCGCCGGAAGTCCACTGCAGGGCGTTCAGGTTTTCAATCGACATCAGGGCGGGCAGGTGGATTATCGCGTCCTTGCCGTCGAGATGATATATCGAGTTGTCGAGGGCGCCGCATTGTTTTTCGAGTGAGGGGACCACGAAATCGACAAACTGCGCGGGCGACATCATCGCGGAAAAATCGCACTGGATTTTCGCGGTTTTGCCTCTGCCGATTATATTGAAGGCGGTATAGCTGTTGCTTTCCGCCTGGTCCTTGACCATATCGTATATCCTATCGAAGTATTTGAAATACAACCCGTCGAGCTCGTCAAGGCGCTTTTTTAAGATGCCGGGGCAGTCCATCAAATCGTAACAGGTATTCTGCGGGCCGCGCATGGCCGACAGTATGTCCAAATTTTCAATGAGGTCCGGGACGTCGATGTAATATTCGCCGCCGGAGAGTTCTATGGCGCGTCTGATCATTTCCTGATGAAGTTTCCACCATTTGTTGTCTTCGTCATATTTCAGCTCATACGAGTTCCAGTCCCCGACGCATTCCGAGTACCACAATGTATCCGGCCGGAATATGGGGCCGCTTCCCAGATACAGCGCGAGCGAACCGGGGCCCAGATTTAGGCCCAGATGCGGAAAAGAATCGCCCAGATACTGCTCGCATCTGAAGTGGTTGTAAAAACGCGCCGATATGTTTTCGGCGTCGGTGTACAGCCGTTCGTAAGTGTCCGGATTTTCGCAGGGG
>WQXD01000443.1 GCA_009785015.1 Oscillospiraceae bacterium
CCACGGCTCCTCTGTCAGTAGTCCGCACACCGCCTGTATTTCGTCGTATGTGTACAGCCCGAACAAACTGCCGTGTTCGCCATGGTATTCATACATCCTGCGCAAATCGAAGTCGCATTCACGCTCTATTTCAATCGCCACGTAACATCCGCCCGGCTTCAGCACCCGGTACACTTCGTCTATCGCCTTCTCACTGCCGGCATGGAGCTGAGGGGTATTTGTTTTTGGCCTGGCCGCCGGATTACCCCCGGAACTCGAAATCCCGTAATTGCTTGTTATGCAGTCCAACGAATTATCCTTTATCGGTATGCCATAGTTGTCAAATGAGGCTATATTGATGTTATAACCCGTCAGGTGTTTGTTTATGCATACACGCAGGTATTTCATGGCGTGCGCGTCGATATCCGTCACCAAGCACGGTATATTCGGGTTCATCTTGACGACATACGGCGCGAACCCCATGTTTTCGCTGCTCGCGATGTCCATGAAAGCCTTGTTTTCATCGGCGATTTTTTGGATTGTTTCCTCGAATTTAAAATCTATATTTCCCGTTTCGCTTTTTTCCAGCAAATGCGGCATACAGGGATCGCAAAAGAACGGATTTGATCTATCCTGAAGCCATTTGTGCCTGAAGCTGAATATTTTTTTGCCGTCTCTCCATTCGAAAAATTCATCAACTGACGCAAATCCCATACTTTTTGCTTTTTCGGCATATATATCTTCGAGCCACGGGCTGCGGTAATAGTAGTCGCCCCCCGTTATTTCGTCCGGTTGCTTCGAAAACATCTCCGCGAATATTTTATCCATTTGAACCAACCTCCTTGTATTAATAACAGAGCATCGGAATACACCGTGAAATTACTTTTGCCTTCTCCGGCGAATTTTTCAGGGGATATACATTCAGCCATTCAACAAACGCTTCGGAGCGAAACTGACACCCGACTTTTTCGCCTTCCTCTACAAAAATTAATTTATTTAAATTCCCATTTGGAGAATACCCCATTTGCCATCCTTTTGAACCGCCGAGAGCCCTTCATTGAATCTACCGACCGAATCATACTCTATGGGTATGATTATTTCGCCCGTTTCATCAATATATCCCCATTTGCCGCCTTTTTGTACTGCCACGAGCCCTTCGATGAAATCATTGGCGCTGTCATAAATGGGCGAGTCGCTGTATGTGTCGCCTTTTTTTGTTGACATAAAGCCCTCGCCGAGTGAGCTTACTTCGTCATATTCAAATGGTATGACGACATTTCCCTCGCCGTCTACCGCGCCCCATTTGCCGCCTTTTTGCACCGCCGCACATCCCCCCTCGAATGCATACGCGCTGTCGTACTCAAACGCGATCACGACTCTGTTTTCCTTGTTCACAAATCCGAATTTTCCCTCTTTGTCCATTAAGACCGCGAACCCTTCGGAGAAATAGGGGAAATGCACGAATTCGGGGCGCTCTTCGCCTCGCGTGAATCTTCCGTAGTAATCCAGCGGTATGACGATTTCGCCTGTTTTGTCTATATAGCCGACTCTAAATTCTTCGTAGTTATTTCTGACAAAGGCAACCCCTTCGCGAAATTCCCCCACATAGTCGTATTCCCCGTTTATCGGCCTCAATGTGTATTTTGTTTTGTCGTTCAATGCCCATGCCTCCTAAATTTATTTGTTTTCACTGATTTATTCATCGTTTTAATCAAATTTTCTTGTCGCGATTATGATAGCACAAACAAATACGCTTGTCAAGGTTTTTTTCAGACTTTTTTATTCTCGTATCCATCAATCACGGTTTGCGGAGGACAAAGAAAACGTCCCCAGAATTGTATTACTTTTGCCTTCTCCGGCAAATTTTTCAGGGGAGAATGTTTAATTTTAAAAATCGGGTAAATCCAACGCCCATTCATACAGTTGCTTCATCGTTTCCAGAATATTCCGCGCCCTCTCATAAAATTGATTGTCGAAAGCATTATCAATATAATAGACTTTCCGTATTTCCAATCTCGAAGCGGGATTTTCCACCACATCAAAACCGGACGGCAAAACCGGCAATGTGATACCTTCCACAAATATAATATAGCTAACCATAGGAATCATCGTTTCCTGATATTCCGATCCCTCCGCTGTCCTCACCCACGCCAAACACTCATCCATAGAATGCCCGGAGCAGCAATATTTCGTGATATAGCCTTTACGGTTCAAGACTCGTATGATGGGAGCTATCAACTCGTCTATTTCCACGTAATCATCTGGTAGTATACGGTAATCATTGTGCAATATTTGAAAGGTTTCTTTGTGCATGCATGCCATTTTACTGTCCCCTTTTTAATAATATACTTTCTTAGTCGATTATGAAATTCAGATATATCAGGGTAGCGAAAATTTTGAAATCAAAAAAAATGATTTTCATCCGTTTGTTGAACCCGTTTGCCGTAAGGGCTACAATTTTACTGTCCCTACTTCATGCTGACCGCCCCGTTTGCATAAATTATCCACAAAGAAATTGAGACTGGCTTGCACCACAACCCCACAAACAAGTCTGTGTACTAACGGGACACGTCATATTATGCTTAACGCACCACCTTACTCCTCCCGTTGAACCGTTGCTCATAGAATGAGGTGGACACGTACTGCTACTCGCAGCCATAATCGGCTCTAATTCCTCAACCCCCGGCTCAAGCCCGTGCCCCGCGCAGCATACCGTTTCCTCGCCCGCAACCAATGATGTCACCGTGTCGTACAACGCCGACACACTCCCGAACAACAACTGCGACAACAATATGATATTGATCGCCACGCACAGTATCGCTGTTACTACTTTCTTTTTGCTTTTTTTCATTTGAATTTTCCTCCGTTTTTTTGTTTTTGTTTTTTCGCCCCAAAAGCGGATCCTGTCTTTTTCGGCGAATGTATATCTAACTTCCTCCCGTTTCCGGCTGAATGGCTTCCAGCCAAAAAACGAAAAAATGTTATTCTGGTTTTTCATCGTGATC
>WQXD01000444.1 GCA_009785015.1 Oscillospiraceae bacterium
AGAATACGGCGAGCGTTTCCAAATAAAGCTCTAATTTCCCGCCCAAATGGAAAAGCCCTGTTTTTATTTCCACGCCGTCTATTTTAATATCTTCGCCGTCTTTGCCGTTTTTTTCGCTGTCTTTTATATTATTATTTATATCTGAATCCATGCCGGAGGCCGGGCTGCTTGTATTGTATGCAGTATAAGTCCCGGCATTTTCAATTTGGGCGGATTTGCGCTTTTTTCTTTCTATCCATCTTTCCAGAACGCTGTTTAAGCTGACCGTATCTATCGGCTTCGACAGGAAATCGCTGAAGCCGTTTTGTAAAAACATCTCTTTCATGCCGGAAATGGCATTTGCGGTCAGAGCGATAATCGGCACGTTTGCATAGTACGGGTCTTCGCTTCCCATTTCCCTGATTCTGCGCGTGGTTTCCACGCCGTCCATTTCGGGCATCCTGTGGTCCATGAACAATAAATCGTAACGCGTTTCTTTTATCGCCTCGAGCGCTTCCATGCCGCTCTTGCGCAAATCCACCTGCATTTTATACGGCAGCAGCAAGCCCTCGGCGACTTTAAGGTTGGTATTTACGTCGTCTACGACAAGGACTTTTGTGTCGGGGGCGACAAACGCCCTGTCAAGTTCGCCGCCTATGTTGTTATAAGAGAAGCTGTCGGACACGCCGTTTAAAATATTCGCGATTGATATTACGCTTACAGGCATGGCGATTACGCTCCATTGACCGTCGGGAATCGCCTCGCCGAATTCCGTCAGCAGTATGACTTTGCATTTTGGCCCGAACTTTAATATAACGTCTTTATTTTTATTGAACAGCGCGAACGCAAGCAGTATAAAATCATAACGGTCTTTTTCCATTTTTTCACGCAGCTCGTCGTCGTCTGAAATGAGAATGCAGGGCACGCCGAGGTTGTCTATGGTGCGGATAATAGAATCCGCGTATATCGCGCGGCGTTCGTAGACGAGGACTTTCTTCGCGGCATGATTTTCAACCGTCGCAATTTTTTCAGGCTTGCGTATCGTCTGCGGTATAGTAACCGTAAACAGGCTGCCTCTGCCGTACTCCGACTGAACCGAGATATTCCCGTCCATTGCCTTTATAATGCTGTTCGTGATTGCGAGCCCGAGGCCGACCCCTTCGATTCCCTTGTTCTTCTCCTGGTCAACCTGAACAAACTCGTTAAACAATTTATCTATGTCCTCAGGCTTTATTCCCTTGCCGCTGTCCTGAACCTCCATTGTCAGCTCTATAACGTCTTCGCTGGCTGTCCCGTAAACGTTAAGGGCCACAAAGCCTTTTTCCGTGTACTTGACCGCGTTGCCGAGCAGATTGATTAGCACCTGCCGGATTCTCGTTTCGTCGCCGAACAGCGAATTAGGGATATTGCTGTCTATGTTCACGACGAATCTGATTTGCATATCAATCGTCCTCATTCTTATAATGCTTATTACGTCGTTTATCATAGACGAAAAAGAATATTCAGCCGGGACTATGACTAATTTTCCCGTTTCCACTTTGGAGAAGTCCAGAATGTCGTTTATGATAGACAGCAGGTTTGTGCTCGCCTGCTTGACCATGATTATATGCTCGCGCGCGGTTTCAGCCATGCTGTCACGCAGGGCAAGTTCGGTCATGCCCATGATTGCGTTCATCGGCGTGCGGATTTCATGGCTCATCTTCGCGAGGAAATTACTTTTCGCGCTGTTGGCGCTTTCCGCCGTTTCAAGCGCGGACTGAAGCTGCACCGTCATTTGCTTGAGCCTTTCTTCGGCATTGCTAAGACTGGTGATGTCTATAAAAGTTTCAATCAGCGACGGGCGGTTGTTATATACTATTTTGTTGACTGATTTTATTATGGGGATTTTTTCGCCTTTGGAATTCAGGAATACGCGCTTTGAATGGTCTACAGTCTGTCCCAGGTCGATTATCGGGCAATGGTTTGCCTCGGCCGGGCAAAGCAGCTTATGGCAGCGATGCCCGACGATATTGGATTTGTCAGCGTTAAACATGCGCACGGCCACGGGATTTGCGTCTATAATTTCTTTCGTTTCCGCGTCGATTATCATAATGCCGCAATCGACGTTCAGCCAAATCCTTTCAAGCTGCTCGGAAGTGTTGCGGAGCTCTATATGTTCTTTCTGTATGCAGTTGGACGGTATGTTCAGGCCGCAGGCGATTCTTTTTGCCATGACTGCGCAAGTGTCGCTTCCGCAGGCGGAGCAGTCGAATTTCCGGTAAGCGTCCGTTTTCTTTCCCAGCTTCATGAACGCTTCTTCAATCTGTTCGTCGGTCGCGATATACGGGGTGACAGTCTGAGGGATATAGCCCCTGATAAAATCATTCAATTCCAGTTTGCGGTCGTATTCTTCGCACAATGCGTCAAAGTCGGCTTTGGTCTGGTTTTTCAGCACTTTTTGCCGTGCTTTGTTCATTATATCATTTATTTGGAATATATCGCGTTCGTGGACGCAGCCGGTCCCCATGTTGCAGCCCTCAGAACAGTTCAAAACGTCGAATAAATCGGGCAGATGAGTTCCGCGGCGTTTCGAGAACGCGTCCAGCGCACCGTACACGGAACTCTGCCCCTCGGATTTGTCAATCCGCAGGGATTTCCCAAAATATTGCTCAACGTTTTCAGACAAGCCGCCGGGCATAGGATAGAGCCGTCCCAGCGAGGCTTCGGCGTGGTCGAAGCCGCTTTCCTGTTCCGGCAGTTCGATATTGTTTTTTTGTATGTATTCATAGAGTTTTTTCAGCGTCACGTTGTATTCAACGCAATCTGTCGCGTCAAACTCATGCTTTTTCGCGATACAGGGCGACAGCGCGGCTATTTTATCCGTGATTCCGTCGTATTTTTTCATATAAACGGCTGTGCACAGCATAGGGCTGTGTACCGGCGAAAGATACGGGAGCAATTCGTTGTTGTGGATAAGAATATAATTTACAATCGCCGGGCAGGGCTGCG
>WQXD01000445.1 GCA_009785015.1 Oscillospiraceae bacterium
CATTTGAGAACAGGTTTGAGGGCGAAAAACACAAAGGCGTACCGAACGAATCGTGGGGAAAACTATGGGATTGCGCGTGGTTTAATTTCAAGGGCAAAGTCCCCGCAGAGGCGGCGGGCAAAAAAATCGCGCTGATGATCGACATAAGCGGCGAGCTTTTTATTGCCGACGATACAGGAAACCCTGTCCGCGGTCTGACCAGCAGGGCGTCGGGGTTTGATTACAGCCTCGGCGAACCCGGAAAAACCGAATATCCGTTATTTGATCAAGCAGTCGGCGGCGAAGAAATCGATCTGTGGGCCGACGGCGCGAACAACGATCTTTTCGGCAATTATATCGACAACGGAATATTAAAAGAAGCGAATATCTCAATAGTCAGCGATTATGCCAAGCAGCTTTATTACGACTGGGAAGTATTACTGGAGCTCGCGGAGCAGCTTCCCGAGGACAGCGCGAGGCGCAACAGGATTCTTTTTACGCTGAACCGCGCCGCAGACGGCATGAAACATATGAGCGAGGCTCAAATGATCGCGGCAAGAGAGATGCTGAAACCGGAGCTGACGAGAAAATCCGGCGGCGATTATCCTTTGCAGATCAGCGCGGTCGGCCACGCGCACATGGATCTGGCATGGCTGTGGCCCGTGCGCGAAACGATCCGCAAAATAGCGCGGAGCTTTGCGACCGTTATCAGAAACATGGAGAAATACCCCGACTATAAATTCGGCGCGAGTCAGGCTCAGCAATATAGATGGCTCAAAGATTATTATCCGAAATTATATGCGCAGGTCAAAGAATATGTAAAAAACGGCAGGATAGAATTGCAGGGCGGCGCGTGGACTGAAAGCGACGGCGCGCTTCCGTCGGGCGAGGCGTTCGCAAGACAGTTTTTGTACGGTCAGAAATTTTTCAGAGAAGAGTTCGGGAAAACGGTGGAAGTGGCATGGCTTCCCGACACGTTCGGATTTACGGCGAATCTTCCGCAGATTTTCAAAAAATCCGGCATTAAATATTTTGTGTCAATGCGCTCGGTCGTAAATTCACGATATAAATCGCATAATTCGTTTTGGTGGGAAGGCCGGGACGGCACAAAAATACTTACTCATGTGATCCCCGAGGGGACATACAACAGCTCGGCCGCTCCGCGCGCGCTTGCGGGAACAGAAAAATCATATATGGATTCCGGCATATCCGGCAACGCGCTTTTAGTCTTCGCAATAGGCGACGGCGGCGGAGGTCCGGGAGAGGAACACCTTGAACGGCTCGAACGCGAAAAAGATTTGCTGGGGCTTCCGCCGACAATACAGGAATCCGCCGAGAACTTTTTTAAGAAGCTCGAAAAAGACAGCGGCAAATTCAAGACATGGCACGGCGAAATATTCTTCAGTATTTTTCAGGGCACATTTGCCAGCCAGTCGCTGAATAAATACTACAACAGAAAAATGGAATGTATATTGAGGGAACTCGAATACGCCTGCGTTATTGCGTCCGTCGCGGCGAAATCAAAATACCCGAAAGAAGAAATCGACGCGCTTTGGGAAGAAACGCTTCTCTATCAATTTCATGACATACTGCCGGGATCGTCGATCGAGAGAGTGAACGCCGAAACGGTTGACGGTTACAAAAAAATGCTTGAAAAAGCCGGGAATATGATCATCGGCGCATACGCTGATTTAATGGTCGATACAGTTCTGCCGGCTGTTCCTCTGACTGCTGTGAATTCTATGTCGTTTGACAGAAACGAATGGATCAGGCACGGCGGCAAATGGGCGAACGTCCGGGTTAAAAAGTTAAGCAGCGCGGAATTGCAAATCGTGTCTGACTTTTCTGATATAACGCCTTCGCTCAAAGCTGACGACGGCACTTTGGAAAACGATAAAGTATGCTTGATATTTAATACAGACGGCAGTATAAAATCTATATTTGATAAAATAAACGGCAGAGAGCTTCTTTCCGGCGACGGCAATATTTTTGACGTGTATGACGATTACGGCGACGGCTGGGGAATACTCGAAAATTACAGGAATATCAAGCCCGACCGGTTTGAATTTATAAGCTGCGAAACAGGTTCGGACGGCCCGACTGTATTAAGAAAAAGCAAATATAAATATATGAGTTCTGTATTGGAGCAGACTATTGTTTTAACTCACGGCAGCAAGCGCATAGATTTCTTCACGACAATAAATATGCAGGACAAACACAAAATGGTAAGAACGTCTTTTCCTGTCGGCATCAAAACAAACGAAGCCGTCTGCGATATTCAGTACGGCAGCGTGAAACGCGCTCTCCACGAGAACACGCTTCTTGATTCTGACAAATGGGAAGTTTACGCTCACAAATATATAGATTTATCCGACAAAAATTACGGCGTGGCAATGCTTAACGACGGCAAATACGGTCATTATATCCATAACGCAAATTTAGATTTAGACTTGGCGAGAACCACGACCCATCCGGGCGACAACGGCGATATCGGCGAAATGAGCTTTGTTTATTCTGTTTTCCCGCACAGCGGCGACTGGACAAACGGGGTCATACGCGAAGCGTATAAATTAAATACCCCCATGTTTGTGTGTAACGGAAAACTTAAAGAAGAAATCAAGCCTATTATTGACATTGACGCCGAGAATATTATTGTTGAAGCGGTGAAGCAATCCGAAGACGGAACGGGAATTATAATCAGGCTCTGTGAAGCATACGGAGCCGAAACCCGCGCTCAAATCAAATTCGGCTTAAAGAACTCAGAAATCGTGAATATTTTAGAAGACAGCTATTGTAATAAATGTTATGACAAACAGACCGGCATACTGACTTTCAAGCCGTTCGAAGTTCATACGATAAAATTGACGTAACTTACCGACAAGAGAAACATGGCTGTTCTATATTTTAATTTTACCTTATGGGTTTGTTATTATTATATCATTAGATATTTGAAAAACAAAAGTAAATTACTATATTTCG
>WQXD01000446.1 GCA_009785015.1 Oscillospiraceae bacterium
AAACAACGAAGGCGAGGTCTTAGTCGGATTGTTCAGCATATTGGCGAAGTTCTTTTTTATTTGCTGCGCGGCGTTTGGGTTGACGCCAATTGGGGTCCCGTCGTCTTTCGCGCCGAGGATGAGGCGCCCGCCGTATCGGTTTGAAAACGAACATACCGTTTCCCAAACGCTGCTGCTGAGGCCGTTCACGCATTCTTTGTATTCTATTGTCATCCCCTCGCCATCCGCGAGTAATTCTTTGATACGATCCGGCGTCATTAATTGGTTCTCCGTTCGATGATTATTATTACGTACAGCAGATTATAACATTTTTTGCAAAACAATACAACAGTTATTTTTGAAATGCGTCATTTTGACGCATTTCACTTTTTGCGCGTATATTTTAGTAATCCCCCAAAATGGGGTATTATGATTCTATGCGGGTTTTTGGGGGTTTTTGTGCGGAAAATTTATATAATGGACCGACCACCCCGTCAGGCGGACGAGCCGCCTGCCACCCCTCCCCAGAGGGGATTTTGGCTGACTTCCGGGGGTTAGTTCCCCAGTCCCCTCTGGGGAGGGGTGCCGCCGCGGCGGCGGGGTGGTCGGATTTTGATTCCTCTTTTTTCCTTTTAGTTTCGCAATCGCCTAATATATAAACGGAATGACGGCTTCGTTCAATTTGTTGATAAACCCCCATTTTCCGTTTTTTTCGACTGCGGCCAATCCCTCAGCGAAACAATAAGCGTCGTCGTATTCAAACGGAATCACTATTTTGCCGGTTGTATCCGCGAAACCGAACTTTCCGTTTTTGCACAAATCCACCAAGCCTTCACTGAACCCCGCCGGTATGCCATACCGGACGCCCCGATAGTCACGCTGCATACGCTCCATTTCATGTTTAATTTTACAGCAGTATTAAATTATACATTATTCGACATACCTTGTCAATATCTAAAACATTTATTCTTTATAAAATATTGTATTTGCGGCTTGATTTTTCGGGAATTGTGTAGTATAATTACATACAAATGAATATATAGCAGAAAAGGGGGGCTTTTACATGGAAAATATGACAGCGGAACAGGCCGCTGAAGCGGCAAAAGGATATACATTTGAAACCGTTTGGGCGGCTTTGCTCGAAATGAGAAACAATATAAACGTTTACATTGAAAAATCGGAAGAGGGCCGGCAGAAAGCAGAAGCGGAACGGCAGAAAACAGAAGAAGAACGGCAGAAAACAGAAGAAGAACGGCAGAAAACGGAGGAAGCATTCCGCAGGATGGAAAAAACGGTTTCGGACCTGTCGAAAAATATCGGCGGGCTGGGCAATATGCAAGGGAGGCTGACGGAAGCGATGTTCGAAGCGGAGCTATGGAAAAAATTCAACGAATTGGATTTCTTTTTTAACAAACAAAGCTCGCGCTATAAGTTTTTCGAGAACGGCCGCGTGTTGGCGGAAGCGGATTTTTTCTTGGAAAACGGCGAATACGCGATGCCTGTGGAAATCAAAACCGAACTTTCGCACGACGATATAGACGAGCATTTGGAACGTATAGCGACAATCCGCAAATATATGGACACGCGCGGGGACAGCCGTAAGCTGGCGGGCGCCGTGGGGGGCGGGATCGTTTCTGAAAATGCGTTGAACTACGCGCACAAAAAAGGGCTTTACGTTGTTATGCAAACAGGGGACGCGGTAGCTATCGCAGCTGTTCCGCATAATTTCACACCGAGGGAATGGTAGTTAATTTAAAGGGTTGTAAAAAAATAAAATTGAGGAGTTCTGATCATGAAAAAAATAATTTTTGTTATATTGGCTATATTATGCCTGTGCCTGCTCTCATGCATGGACGAGGATAAAACGTCTGCCAAAGACGAAAACCCGGGCAACCCGGCGGCGGAAGACGCCAAAATAGAACTTGTCGGGGCAATCGGCGACAATCTGCCGGAAATCAACTACGGGGGGCGCAGCTTCCGCATTGTATGCGACGAGGGGACGCTCGCGCCCGGGGATTTTATCGCGGAGACGATCAACGGCGATTTGCTCAACGACGCGGTCTATAACCGAAATTTGGTGGTCGAGGAGCGTTTCGGCGTGACAATCGACGCGAGGATAAACGGCTATGGGACAGGATTTACGCAAAATTTAAAAGTAAGCATATTGGCCGGCGACGATATGTGCGAGGCCGCGATGGGCATGTATAACACGCATTCGGGTATCACGGCGATGATGTACGACCGGAATTTTATAGCGTGGGACAACTTGCCGTATGTCGATTTAAGCAAGCCGTGGTGGGATAAAAACGTTATACGCGATATCAGTTTTACGGACACGGTCTACTGCATGACCGGCGACCTGAACCCGTCCACGCTCGGCAACACGCGCATAATTATTTTCAATAAGAATTTGTTTCAAGACCTCGGCATCGGGTTCCCCTATCAGAAAGTTTTAGACGGCAAATGGACCTACGACGAATTTTTCAGGATATGCGCGCAGGGCGAAGCGGATTTGAACGGCGACGGGCTGATAAATTACAAAGACGACCGGTTCGGGTATGTCGGCTGGCACTGCGACCAGCCCGAGAGCATGTTTTACGGGCTCGGCGGCGCATATACGATAAAAGACCGGGACGGGCTCCCGGTATTTGACCTGAACAACGAAAAGAGCTCTAATATCATCGACAAAATGGTCGAATTATTCACACCCGGCAACGGCGGCTGGACAAACACCGTGGGCTGGGGCGTCGATTTGGATATGTTCAGTGAAGGGCGCGCGCTGATGGCAAACTCGCGGTTCTGGCTGCTCAACGCCGCATTCAGGGGAATGGAGGACGACTTCGGGATACTGCCGCACCCGATGCTTGACGGCTCGCAAGGCGGATACAGGCAGAGCGTCGACGGCGTCTGCACGATGGCGTATATCCCCATAACAAACAACGACTTAGAATTCACGAGCGTTATCTTAGAAGCGGTA
>WQXD01000447.1 GCA_009785015.1 Oscillospiraceae bacterium
TAATTCGGTTAAGTTTATCGAAAGTTTAAATAAAACCATAAAAATAAATATTAAACACCGTATTGAGGGATTAACCGAAATACCTCCTCGGGGAGATATAAAACCTATGCAGGGGTATTCCGACAGAAGATTTCGTTTAAGAGTCGGTAAGTACAGAATTGTCTATAAATACAAATATGCAGAAAACAGGCAAATATTGTACATAATAGAAATAGGGTCCCGCGGAGATATATATAAATAAGGCAGGTGAAATATAATATGTCGGCTATTTCGCAGGAAATAATAAAAATGGTGGATATGTTGCCGGAACAGGATCAGAGCCTCGCTTTTGAAATAATTAAAAAATTGGTTCTTGCCTGGGATCCGGATTATACGAAAGTTACTCCAAGCGAATTTGAATCTATAAGAATCGGAATGGAACAGATTGATCGCGGAGAGGTAATAAGTCACAATGACATTAATTGGAATTGATTGGCTTGAAACTTTAATAAAAATTTACGCGCTTGTTTTCGGGCTGTGCTTCGGCTCTTTTGCAAACGTGGTGATCTACAGGATCCCGCGCGGCGAATCTATCGTGTCGCCGCCGTCGCGCTGTCCGCAATGCGGCAAGAGATTGACGCTGCTTGACATGATCCCCGCGCTGAGCTGGCTGTTTTTACGCGGACGGTGCAGGCATTGCAAAACGCGCGTATCGTGTCGTTATCCTATTGTCGAGATCATGTGCGCTGCGCTGTGGCTCGGGAATATATTTTTCACGGGGATCGGATGGCAGATTTTGCCGTTGTGCGTTCTCGCGTTTGTGCTTTTGTGCATCGCGTGGATAGATTTTGATATACAGGAGATCCCGGACAGTCTTGTTATCGCGGGCGCTGCTGCGGGCATACTATGGATAATATCGGGAATTATTTTCCCTGATATTAATATAAACGCGCCGGTATGGCACGACGCTTTGCTCGGCGCAGTCGTCGGAGCCGCGCCGTTGTTTTTGATCGACAGGCTGACGATGATCGCCGTGAAAAAAGAAGGCTTCGGGTTCGGCGACGTAAAACTCATGGCGATGGCGGGATTATTTCTGGGCTGGCAGTTAACGCTTGTTTCGCTGTTGTTCGCCGTGGTTTCCGGCGGGATTTTGGGGGCTGTTTTGATCGCTTCGAAGAAAATCGACCGGGGAGGATATATGCCGTTCGGGCCGTTTTTGGCGATGGGGATAATTGCCTCGCTTTGGTTCGGAGAAAAGTTTATCGGGGTGTTGTTATGAAAAACAAACTGAACAAATCAAAAAAATCAGGCGTTACGCTGACAGAACTGATAATAGCGATGGCGATATTCGCGATGGTCACCGCGCCTATAATCGGCATGTTCACGTACAGCACAAGACTAAGCGCATCGGCGTATAAAATGACGATGGCTTCGATCATCGCGCAGATGAAAATGGAAGAGCTGATCGGACTGACCGACGCGGAACTGACGGCGGAATTGACGATCGAAAGAAAAGAAGAAGGAATTTTTTTCTATGAGATAGCAGAGGGATCTCCAACGGGATTCCCGAAATTGCGGGAAATCACAGTCAAAGTGTATGATTCGAAAACCGGTGGGAATTTACTGCAAATATTTACAAATATTATAAACACCGCCGACGGCGGATTTAATTGATGATTTGATTGATATTGATTATGATGAAAAATAAAAATATACGCGGAGTTACTCTTACAGAGCTGATTATATGCATAGCGATACTTGCGACCGTCATGACTATCGCGGGAGCGGCGTTGTTTGACGCGTTTCATTCGTATGCGATAACGACAAAAATACAGGAAGACGAATATAATCTGCGTATGGCGGCGTTGTCGATAAGCCGTCAGATCCGGCATGGAGTGAATAGCGATACGCCTATCGTCGCATATTTAAATAATCTTGAATTTACAATGCATGACGGCAAAAAAATAACTTATGTATTATCAGAAGAAGGAATGTTGACCCGTACGGGAGATTCGGCCGTGCCGTTTGTTGCGGTAAAATTGAGCAGCTTTGACGCGGTTTATGAAAATGGCAGAATAAAACTTACTTTAATCAGCGAACAGCACGGAACAGAAGTGAAAATGACCGTTGCGGTAAACCGCGTACGGAGTTGATATATATTTATTTGTTCAAGGAGGCGAGGATCATGCGCGGCAAAGCGGGACAAAAAGGATCCGCGCTGCTTATGGCGCTTATATTTATAACGCTTGTCGTAGCCCTCGGCGTAGGGCTTTTGCTGCTTGCGCACGGAAGCGTGCAGCAAAGCCTCGCCGTAAAAGATTTTGACCAGGGGTATTACGCCGCGGAGTCCGCGGCTCAGATGGCGGCGCAGATTTTTTTGGAAAATGTATTCAAAGACGATACCAACCCCGTATTATATTGGATTTCAGACGAATATTACGATCCCGAATATGATTATGAAAATTATTTAAATGATCCTTATGAAACGCTTTCCCAAAGAAAAGAAGACGCTTTAATTATTTTGGAAGAACAGCTTATAAATTCATTTGCCGACGCGCTGGGTGTGAGCGGTGTTCGATTCCACGCACTGATCAATAATCTCCGATGGGACGATTTGGAAGTGGACGTTACGTACATTCCGTTTCACGAGGATGATAAAGACAAGGAATATCCGCTTACGCTCAAAAAACAAGACGATGATTATGAGGGTTCTAATGTATGGCTTGACCAAGATGAAGAAGAAGTAGAGCTGGAATATATTGAATTTTTTGAAGTTTTTTTCTTGGTTGATCCTGAATTCTACTTCGAAGCATCGTCAGGCGGGCGTACCATAACAGTCAATATTCCCACTAACGCATCGCTTGAAAAAGGTTCTATGAAGAAGCAGGAAGATGCATTCCAGAAATATGACGGAGGCGTATATGTAACCAGTGGAGGCGTAGTAAGAACAGGAGGGCTTTACGGCAACAGGGAA
>WQXD01000448.1 GCA_009785015.1 Oscillospiraceae bacterium
AAACGATTTTATAAAAACAGTTGTTGACGAAGGCATCTTCGAGACAATCACCGCTCCGTTTCATCTGATGGACAATTCGAGGCTTGACGGGCTTTTGTATGCCATGTCAAAAAAAGTCGCGCCCGTCGCCATGAACCCCCTTGCCGGAGGAACGCTCGCGGATTCGGAGAAGTCGGCGGACCTAGTGGATTTGGCTCTCAGGTATATAACTTCTTATGGGATTTCAGCCCTTGCCGGCATGAGCAATATCGAGCAGGCAAAAATCAACATAGAAATCATGAAAAAGCCCGCTCTTACGACAGAGCAGGCTGAATCAATGAGAACACGTTTTTTAAATCTGGTTGACGCGACGGAGTTCAAATGCGCGTCATGCGGGTATTGTATGCCCTGCCCCGCGGAAATCGACGTCCCGGAAATATTCAAGCGATGGAATCAGGTTAAAGTATTGGGATTGATTGAATCGTCCGAAGCTCTAAGTGAAATATCCGGGAAAATCGGCGGGTGTACCAGATGCGGCTCATGCGAGAGCAAATGCCCGAACAAGCTTGAAATAATAAAAATGCTGGATTATCTAAAAAATTAAAATATTAACAAGCTCTCCCTGTTTTTTATTGCGCCGCAGACAGCCACGCTCTGAACCGCGGTATCCGCCCCGTTGCCCGGATTTGTTTTGTTTCTCAGGCATTTGTAAAAATGCTCATGCTCGTGATAAAATCCCTGCGTCATATAATGCTCAGGCTGTCCCGGTTCCGGTCCTAACGCTAACGGAAGCGAAGCCCTGTATATATTATTCCCCGCGTGGATTTCGCAGCTTTCGGATAATTCCCCCGTTGAAACAAGAATTTCGGCTGAGGCGTATATGCCGTTAATAAACTCAAAGAATATAAAATAATTCGCTACTTTTTCTCCCAGCTCCGGCATTTCCTGATATTTTATTTCGACACGCTTGAAATCGCTTCCGGCTAAAAATTTAACCGCGTCGACCGCGTGGATTGCTGTGGTTTCAAAAGTGCTTTCGTGGCGTTTTATTCTGTGAAGCTTATAATTTATATATTTTATATTATTATTATTTTTGTCAGCCGAAATTTGCTCTTTTAATTTTACATACACCGGCGCAAAACGGCGGTTAAAAGCCACCATGTGGGTTTTGCCGCTTTTTTTTGCCGCCTCGGATATTATATTTGCTTCCTCAACGGTAACGCCGGGCGGCTTTTCGAGCATGACCGGGTAATTTTTTAATATATCCCCCGCGACCTTTGCCATTGCGTTTTCCGAAACAAGGCATATAACCGCGTCGGGGTTTGTTTTTTCGAGCATTTCTTTATAATCCGAAAAATATAACGGTATTCCGAATTTTTTGCTCAGGGATTCTGCGTTTTTGATATTTATATCCGCGCATGATATTACGCTCACTCCGTCGCATTTTTTAATGCACGGCAGATGCGTGTACTCAGCCCAGCTTCCGCAGCCCACTACAGATACAGATATATTATTATTATTCATGATTATTAATCCAAATCCATGAACGCATTGACCATTCTGGCGATTTCCCTGTTTATACTGCGCTCCGCTCTCTCCAATCTCGACTGTACGGTATCAAAGCCTCTCGGATACAGCGCGGGGAAAATACCATCGCGCAAAAGCGGCGTCCATATTGCGTCGCCCCAGTCGAAAACACGGTTCGCGAAAATAATATCGAGCATTTCTTCTGATTCGTCGTCGCGGGTGTATTTTGTACGCAGAACAACGTCGATATATACGGGCGTGACACGCCTGTACGATTCAGCCGCGAGAGCTTCAAGAATTATGCTTATCATATCCATATCGTCGTCGTTGGCGTAAGCGGGTATGCTGACGGGCTCAATCCATGCAATCTGGCTGTAATAATGCTCCTGCTGCTCGTCGTATTTCGGATACGGGATTATTCCGAAATCAATATCCATATCCCTGAAATGCTGAGCGCTGCCGATTCCGCCGCTCATAAACAGCGACCTGCCCTCTTTGAATATATTGTCTAAAAAGGCGTGGTTCTCCGGCGTATGCTCGTTGGGGTCGGGAACGTTATGAAACCATAAGCCGTCAGTTACCATTATACTCGACATTTTAAACCATACGTTGAGGAATTTCTCTTCAAGCGCGCTCAAATACGGCAGCTTATCCTCGTCGAACGATATTGTCTTAGCTCCCCCCGCTATCCAGAAAGACGGCTGTATGCCTCTTGTAACACCCAGATAAGCGTGCTGGTCCTCGGGGGTAATAATACCGCTGCCGTTCAAATCCCTCATTGCCATTTTTCCGAGCTCCGCGAATTTATCAAACGTCCATTTGCCCTCGCGGACGACTGTATAAATATCCTCAATTCCTAAATTCTGCGCGAGCGGCTTGTTGAACAGCATCGCAGAAGCTCCGTAAGTATATATGTCAAAAACCCCGGCTGCAAAAAAGATTCTGTTTGCAATCGTAAACTGACCCGTCAGCCATTCGTCCCAGTAGGGCTTGTCAAAATCAACGTAGGGCAGCTCCGTCATGGGGCGCAGCATTCCCTCGGAAGCATACTGGAAAGCGTGGGGTCCGCGAATCAGCATTATATCATAGCTTCTGTCGCTCGCGAGAATCGACCTTCTCGAAACGTCGGCAACTTCATAAGTGTCTATCATCGTTTCCCTGAATTTGAAATTAAAGCGTTCCTCGACGTTTCTGTTGCGGCGGTATATCGCGTCGTCTAAAATTTCCCCGACCTCTTCCTCAACATCAAGCCGCCATCCTTCGCGGGCTAGGATTTTAAATATGTACCCGCCGAAGTTATGCGCGCCCAAATCATCGGTGACGTTATACTTTGATTCTTCTTCCTGCCCGGCATTTTCATCTTGTCCGGCAACTTCTCCGTTTGACTGATTATTATTATTTTGGTTTATGTTATTTTCTGAATTGTCCCCG
>WQXD01000449.1 GCA_009785015.1 Oscillospiraceae bacterium
CATCACAGTTTATATGACCCGACTCTTGTAGTACCGTTCGCGTTTAAGTTAAAAGGCTGTCAACTTATAGGAAACAAACGTTTTGAAGATTACTGCCAGCTTAGAGATATTGTACCTACCGTATTAGATATATTAAAAATAGATACGGGGATAGAATTCGACGGGCGGAATCTGGTTGAGCTCGTGAAGGGCAACGCAATCAGGCAGGAACCGGAAATGTACATAACGGAAGCCACATGGATGAGAAAGCACGGGTGGAGAACGCCGGAATGGAAGCTGATACGCGCGCTCGAACCGGATTTCCACTTCAAGCCGGAGGTGGAACTGTACAACCTGATAGACGACCCTGAGGAGAACAACAACATAGCGGACAAAGAGCCGGAGGTAGTGAAGTTCCTGACGGAGCGCATGAACGCGCACATCGCGAAGCGGGAGAGCGAAGTGGGGAGGACGAATCCGGTGGTAACGAACGCGGACAAGTGGAACGGGTTCGGGAAATCATTCGAGACGAGTGACGAGGCGTACAACTCACTGCACATCGGCGACCCGGCGGAGGCGCAGAAGCTCCAGGCGAAATTGGCCGAAATTGGCGTGGAGATTTAATAATATAATCTCGAAATTGTGATTGCAGGGGCGATTTGCCGCCGCCCGCAGAAAAACTCAACATAACATCTATTTTGCGGGCGACTGCAAGTCGCCCCTGCACAATTATATTTTATAATTTTACAATAATTCTAAATAAGGAGCAAAACCCATGATTATAAAAATCAAAAAATATACGGCGGTTTTTCTGATTATATGCGTTATCGCCGTAATATTAATATGCGCCGGCTGCAAAAGCGGTGACGACAGCGGCGGCAATAACGCGGATAACAACCCGGCCGAAATCCCCAATCCGGGCGCGGAAGATTCGCCCGGAGATATGAATTCGGAACCCCAACAGGAACGCGTTGCGGACGACTTGCCCGAAATGGATTTCAACGGGTATGGATTCAGGATTTTAAGCAGGGGACCTGATTATAACGTCCATTGGTTCGCAAAAGATATTTACGCGGAAGAAGAAAACGGAGACCCTATAAACGACGCGGTTTATAGGAGAAATAAAATCGTAGAAGACAGATACAACATAAAAATCGTGAATCTTCCCGAAAACGGGGATTTGGCTCCGAGAGCGTTAAAATCCGTAAAAGCCGGGGACGACGCGTTTGACATGATGTGCCACGGGTTAAGCCAGATAAACGGGCTTACGACCGAAGGGTATCTATACGATTTGATTACGTTTCCGTATATAGATTTGACTAAACCGTGGTGGGACCAGAAAGCCGTTGAACAGCTTACGATAACCGGCAGGCTTTTCGCGACAATCGGCAATTATCTCATAACCGATAAAGACGCGACATGGATACTCATGTTTAACAAGCAGGTTTTGCAGAACCACAACCTTGAAGACCCGTATCAACTGGTTAAAAACGGCGACTGGACTATGGATATAATGCTCGGTATGATGAAAGCCGTCGTAAAAGATTTGAACGGGGACGGGAAAATGGACGATGAAGACCAGTGGGGACTTGTCAGCCAGTACAGAAATTCCGAAGCGTTCTATAACGGCGCGGGAGAATACGTTGCGAAAGTAAACCCCGCAACCGGAGAGCCTGAAATCACTATGTTCAGCGAAAGGGCTATCGAAATATGCGAAAAAATATTTGATTTGCAGGCTGACAAAAATATAACGATAAACGCGGACGAATATAATTCTAAATATCCGAACAATACGGTATGGGACGGTATGCAGCTTGTCGTATTCAATACAAACAGGGCGTTGTTTTATTACGCCGGAATGAACAGGGTGACGCTTCTGAGAGATATGGAAACCGACTTCGGCATAATTCCCCCTCCGAAATATAACAAAGACCAAAATGACTATTATCCGAGCGTTGAAGTAGGCTGCACAAGCAGCGTGGCAATTCCGGTCACAGTAACGGACAAAGACCGCGCGGGTATAATAACCGAGGCGCTGAGCGCGGAAAGCCAGTACACGCTTCTTCCCGCATATTATGATATATCTTTAAAAACGAAGTTCGCGCGCGACGACGAATCTCAGGAAATGCTCGATTTGATATTCGCGAACAGATTATATGATATAGGGCATATTTACGATTGGGGCGGCGTCAACAGTTTCTTCTACGACACGTTTCATAAGGGCACGAATACCATTGCTTCTTTCTGGGAGAAGAACGAAACGAAGATAAAAACCGCAATGGCTAAGACTATCGACAAAATCAGCAATATAGAACAGTAGATAAAATTTAAGGTGGGATTAAAAATGTTGAGAGTGTGCGTAATAGGCATGGGACCTATAGGAAATATACACTCGTGGGCATATTCTGACTGCCCCGGGTCAAAACTCGTTGGAGTTTGCGATATTAGGGAGGACAGGGCTAAAGCGGGCGGCGAAAAATTTAATGTGCCGTACTTTCTTGACGCTCAGGAAATGCTCGATAAATTAAAGCCGGATTTGTGCTCGGTCGCGACCGGCGGGTTTGAATATTCGTCGGACCATTACATACCGACAATGCAGGCGATTAAAGCCGGTTGTCACGTTCTCGGCGAAAAACCCATATCAAACGATTTGGAGCTCGGCGCCGAAATGGTTGAAACGGCTGAAAAACTCGGCTTGTGCTACGCCATTGACCTGAACCACAGGTTCACCCCTGCGGCAAGGCAGGCAAAGCAGTGGCAGAATGACGGCAGAATCGGCGATTTGCTGTTCTGCAACATGGCTTTATGGATTGGCAAAACTATGCCCCTCGATTCAATATATTATCAGTTAAAAGCTCTGAACCCGCACAGCATGGATATAATCAGATATTTTATGGGCGATGTTGAAGAAGTGCAGTGTTACGCGATGACCGCGCCGAACAGAATCGAA
>WQXD01000450.1 GCA_009785015.1 Oscillospiraceae bacterium
CGCTCCGAATCGCCGTGTTCCCGTTGAAAAAATGATCCGTCACCACAATGGCGCAGCACCCGTCCGCATAATTGGCCCTCGCCATTTCGGCGCCGGTGTTTATTGCGCAGGCGCTCGCCTGGCTTGTGTGGAGGTGCGTTTCGACTTTGTATCTGTATTTTTTGCGGCTTTTCATATATCCTCCCCTTAGTTTGCGGGATTTATGTATTGCCAGTAATTTTTGAAATAGACAAAGCCCGAATATACCGTGGCGGCGACCATCAGGCCCATGGTCATATAGCTGAACAGATAGCGCGGCGTGTTTAAATTTTTGCTGATGATTATATCTTCGAGCAAAATGACCAAAACGCACATGATCTGCAAAACGGTCTTCACTTTCGCGGTGAAATTCGCGGCTATGACGGGCCCCCCCGAAGAACTCACCACAAGCCGTATCGAAGTGACTGCGAATTCCCGGAAGAACACTATGGTCGCGGCCCAGACGGAGAGCCATCTCACAGGGGCGAAGGCGTCTGAGGCCGTTATGGCGATCATGGCCCCCATCACCATGAATTTATCGGCCAAGGGGTCCATGAGTTTGCCGAAATCGGTTACCAGATTCAGCCTGCGGGCCAAAAGCCCGTCGACGAGATCCGTCATGGCGGCGATAAAAAACAGCGCAGCGGCAAAAATCCTGGGCCATATTTCGCCGAGGACGTTTTTTTCGGGGAGCAGAATGAAAATCATATAGACCGGCACAAGGATTATCCTGAAAATCGTGAGTTTGTTGGGCAGGTTTATTTTTTTGCCCCTGTTATTTTTATTGTTTTGATTATCTTCGTTTTTTTCGTTATATTCCGCAACATGGACATTTTTATTTTTATCGCTCATAATTTGGGAACTTCCTTAAATCATTTATGATCACACGGCAAAAGAGCTTCGGCAAGGTGACATATACGCAATACATCCATTATATTCAATATTTTTAAAAGTGTCAAGACAAAATTTTTAAAAACGAATGAAGAAGCTGAAAACTTTTTATGTTTTTGCCGAAAATACTTGTGAAATTTTAAAAAGCATTGTATTTTTTTAAAATAGCTGATATAATATACTAAAGAATTTACAAAAAAGGGGGACTTGAAGAATGTATCTCACGGACAGTGAAGCGAAAAGCGCGATCCTCGACATAGGGAAGAGGATGTACATGAAAAATTTCGTGGCGTCAAACGACGGGAATATTAGCTGCCGCGTCGGCGACGATTTGATCTGGGCGACGCCGTCGGGGGTTTCGAAAGGGTATATGGCCGAAGAAACGCTTGTAAAGATGCGCCTTGACGGGACAATTATCAGCGCCGGGGAGCTGCCGCCGACCTCCGAAATCAAGATGCATATGCGCGTCTACGAAGAAAACCCCGAAGTGACGGGAGTCACCCATGCCCACCCGCCGGTTTGCACGTCGTTTGCCATCGCGGGCATTGCGCTCGATAAGGCGATATACCCCGAGGCGTTTGTCAATTTGGGCATAGTGCCCTGCGTGCATTACGAAACGCCGGGTTCGCAGGGCGTGCCCGACTCCGTCGCGCCGTACTGCAGGGATTACAACGCGCTGCTGCTGGGCAACCACGGCGCGCTCTCGTGGGGAAGGACGCTCACCGAGGCGTTTTACCGGTTGGAGGCCATGGAGCACTACGCAATGATACTGATGTACACAAATTACATCATAGGCAAAGCGAATATGCTGAGCAAGGGCCAGATAGAGGAATTGGCAGAAATAAAGAAAAGCCTCGGGATAACTGCGGGAGGGGTCCCGGCCGGGGCCGACCGCGCGCAAAACCTTGAGGACGTGGTGTATAACCCGTAATATATGTAAAATGCAAAATTTTCACACTTTTTTCATTTTTTTCTTGACTATTTTTTGCGCTTTTGCTATAATATCCATAAATCCATAAAACCATAAAAGTCAAAAAATTTTAAACAAGGAGGGTGCCTATGAAAAAACGAGTTATTTTTCTATGCGTGACAGCGGCGCTGATTCTCACATTATCCCTCACCGCCCTCGCGGCCGACCCGATCTTCATATACGCTTCGGAAGGTAAAAACAAAGGCATGGTCCTAACCGACAGCGGCGAATCCTACAGCGGAAAGTATGTGTCCGGCGACACGGACGAGACCTACATCGACTATACTTTCAACATCGCGGAAGCGGGCGACTATATAATATGGGCCAGGGTATGGGCCTCGGGAGACGCCAACAATTCCCTGTTATACCATATGGGGGGCAAGGCGAGTCCCAATTCCGTGACTTTTGCCGACAATATCAATACTTTCGACATGCGCGACGCCCTTTGGGGGGAACAGGACGTGCTCAATCCGAACCGCCCCTCCTGGGACAATTTCTACGACCCCGACATACACAACAGCGAGGACTGGTACGGGGTGTGGTACTGGATGCCGATATGCTACCGCGGTGTAAGCGACGAAATCAGTTTCTATAAGTACACGACGGACAGGTTTTCACTCGGCGCAGGCGACCACACGCTCACCATCTACACCCGCATATCGGAGCCGGACGCGCGCTTTGACATGTTCATTGTGACAAACGACTTGTCATACGACCCGTCAAAAGCGGGCGGCGACCCCAAAACGGCCTGGCTTGCCGCGCACCCGGCCGCCGCAGAAGAACCCGAGCCGGCCGCCGAGGAAGCGCCGGCTGAGCCTGCCGCGGTTCCCGAGCCCGCCGCGCCCGCGCCTGAGCCCGCCCCTCCCGCGCCCCAGACCGGCGACCCCTTTCTGATTTTCCAAGTGACGGCTCTGCTTGCCGCCGGCACCGCGTATCTCGCGCGCAAAAAACAGAAGTAACAAATCCGAAAAAAGAAAAAAAAGAATTGGAGAAATTTTTATGAAAAAATTGGCGATGATCGGCTGCGGCGGGATTGGGGGATACC
>WQXD01000451.1 GCA_009785015.1 Oscillospiraceae bacterium
ACGGTCTAAAACGGGCGTGTTTTCTATTATCGGACGCATTGATTCAAGGATTGCGTTCAAAGTTTCGGGATTGTCAAGTGTATCGCCGATTATTTGGGCGTTATTCCAATAATTGACTGACGTGCTGTATTCCGCAGGGAACAGACGGGCTATATCTTCGGGCAGATTGCCGAAAAAATTTAAAATCTGCCCTCCTAAAATCTGCCGTTCGTACACGGGCAAGCGGTCAAGTTCGCCCTGCGACATATACAAACCGTTTTCTATAAGGCTGTCTATGCGGTTAGCCACATTCGTCCATGTCAATGAAATTTCGGCTGACGGGTCTAATGAACTGCCCTTTGTAATCCTTATACCGCTTGACGGCGCAGCGTTGGCATAACCCCGTTCGCCGTCCGCGAAAATATAGGGTGTGCCGCCGTAACCGTACTCGTCTTTAAGAAAAGCTACTTTTTCTGCGGTATCATGGTCGTTCAGAAAAAACGAATATATGCGGTACTTGCTGTCGGCAAAATTCGCTCCCCTTGATAAATAATTATTTATATCCTCGTCGGATATTATATTTTCGTCTTGGCTTAATCGTAAATCAGTTCTTTCAGGATTATTGCCTCCGCTTGGGCTTTCAGACTGCCCATGTGTTCCGTCCACGCTTTCGGGTATGCCGTTTTGTCGGGCGGCGGGGTTTTCGCCTGTAATTCCGTCATTATCTGATTGTATTGTATTGCCGCCGTCCGCTCTATTTCCCTGCAATGGGGAAACATTTTCTCCTGCATTGTGTATATCGTGTAGAGTATCGGACGTTTCTGTTGCAGATAATCCATTCTCATTTTCCCGTATCTGCCGAGCGGCTTGCCCCTGTCCTCCGTCAATACTATATTCGGTATCAGATAATCCCCGTGTTCGCTGTATGCTATTTCGCTCATTTCCTGCACTCCTTTCGGCGGCTTTTTCCCGCTCATAAGTTTTTATTGTAATTTCTATATCCCTTAAAACTTCTTCCGACGCCATGCTGACAGCCTTGCCGAGCGCATAAACGGCGGCAGGCGAATTAAAATCGAATATAGGCTGAAAATCCTCGTTCTCGAAATATTCAACGGGGTCGATACCGCACCGCGTCATCAATGCGTATGCCGTGCTGACCGCCATAGCTTCCTTAAAAGCGTATTCGACGTTTAAATCGTCTAAATCTTCAAGGTAGCTGCCCTCAGCCGCATATCGAATATCACGGGCGTTATCATTATAGTAGCGCACGGAAAGTTCGTTTGCAACAGATAATATAACATTTCCTATATTATCGCCGGAATTTACAACGCCGTAATTATCCGTTAATGTATCTAAAACAAGCCGTTCATGTTCGGGTCGCATTTCCCAAATGTACGGACGGCGCGGGTTACGCCGTCCGTCCCCTGTGTCCGCATAATCATAAACATATTTTAATTTCGGCTTGCCGCCCGTATTGTCAAGCAGGGCTATACCTTTAGAGCCGAGTTTAACATAACGGTTCATGGGAGTTTTCCATGTGTCATACGGAGCGACTGCCTGTGCGTCGGGTCGCTGGGCGTGAATCATCATCTGTTCTTCAAACGGATATTTATATAACCGCCCTGCCGCCGAAAGGAAGTTAGTCCAGTTTTCGCGGCTATCCGTTAATAATTTTGTATGCCTGTCCGCAAGATTAACGAAAAACTGTACGTTATTCGGCACTTTCGTATTCCTCCCCGTCTATATATTCGTCGGCTATATACAAGCCGATTTCTGAAAAATCCGCTTCGCTTATTTTTTCAAGTTTTTCAATCGTGCTGTCGTAAATGTCCCGCATTTCAGGGTCGTCAATGCCGGGCAGGGATTCCCGCAGCCCGTTCAGCAGATTTTCTTTGTTTTTTATATCAAAAATGCACATAAGGTTTATTTCTTCTGCCGAAAATATAAAGTTAATCATCATATTTATATATCCTCCCGCTTAGATTTTTTAGGTTTTTCTTTATTATCAATAGCTTTTTCAGGCTTTTTTCCCTGCTGTTTTATTTTCTGCTCGTTCTTGTTGAGGGTATCAAGTAAAGACGGCTTTTCCTTTACCGCTTCTTTGAAACGGTCGATAAAGCCGTCGAGGACAGCCCTGTGCGTTTGTAAAATAGCGTCCGGCTTCGGCGTATCAAATTCTTTCGCCCAATTATGATTAGCGGACGAAAACCGCCCGTCGTTAAAGCTGCCGTTCACGCTCGCCGCCAGTACCCACGCCGCGCGGTCAACGCCAAACTCCTCTATAACCGATTTTGCGGCGGTTTTTAAGTCATAACGGTATTGTTCATAATTGCTGTCCGTTACGGCTTTGTCGATTGCCCGCCCGCACTCGATGTTAAGTTTGCGGCTTACATGGAAAGCGTCGATTTCGCCGCATTGTAAAGCGATTTCGGCGGAGTACGGATATATCGGCTGTTCGTTTTTCGGTATTTCCGGCGGTTCGGGTACGGGAAGCGGCGGGGTTTCTTTATATGAAATATCGCCGCTATCAGCGGCGTGTGCTGTTTGCCCCTGTACGGCTTCATTTTTTTGCGCTGTAAATTCGGCATATTCGTTTGAATTAACCCATTCGTCGCGCTCAATACCGAAAATACCGTCGTGGTCGTTGATTTCAGATGAATCAAATACCATAGCTTCGGTATTGTCGTTGAAAAGCAAATAAATGGTACGGTCTTGATTAAATAAATCAACAGCGCGGTTTACTGTGAGCGGGAGCATATCGGCGGCGGTATATCCGTATAAATTCATTTCCGAACCGCCGATTGAGGGGTCGGGCATGATTATATCGGATTCGTCCTGCTCCGGCGCGGTCTGTTCTGCGGTTTTATCGGGATTAATCAATTCATTTATTTTTGCTTTAATAACCTCAATCGCTTTATTGGCTTTTTCGTTGTCGTAGTGTTC
>WQXD01000452.1 GCA_009785015.1 Oscillospiraceae bacterium
CGTAAAAATCGTCGGCACGCTCGCATAAAATATTGAACAGCTGCGTATAACACATAGAAACGAGGAAGTTATATGAGTCGTCATTGTCTGAAATAATGAGAAACAGCGCAGTCTTGCGATCGCCGAGCTTGTCTAACTCCAATTCGTCATATTTCGTAATTTCCCGGATTTCGGAAATATCGAAGGTTGCAAGCCTCGCGCCGCATGAAATGAGTATAGATTTCGCGGTTTTGCCCGCCGCCATCTTATATTTGGCATATTGCAGTACGGCGAAGTGTTCAGGGTTCTTCTTCGCTAATTTCTCAAACATCAAATCAACAGGATTTTTATAGTCCTCGTCGTCCTCACGAGCGTCGCTTGCGTTTATCATGTCGAGAAACGTGATAAAGTTTTTTTCGTCCTCGTTACCCTCGTAGATGATATACCCGATTAATGCCGTATAGTACAGGCGTTCAGCCTTGACCCAAAAATCTTCGCCGCTTTTTTCACCGTCCCCCTTTGTGTTCGCTATGATTGCCGAAACGAGCTTTAATATGTCTTTCTCCGAATGTATATATGCGAACGGATTATATTTCATGCTCTTTTTAAAATTTATCGTGTTCAGGATTTTTATTTCGTAGCCGCCGCGTTGCAGGAGCTGTCCGACCTCGATTAAAATTGTGCCCTTTGGGTCAGTAACTGTATAACTGCTGTGCATTTGCATGATGTTCGGCTTGACGAAAAAGCGCGTTTTGCCCGAACCGGAGCCGCCTATGACAAGTACATTTTTATTTCGGGCGTGTGCCGGATTCGCCGGGCGGCTGTTCATTGTCAGCCGTTCCGTCTGCGTCAGCAACACGTTTTTGTCAAAGTCAGGGTCTATGAACGGCTTGATGTCGGCGGGCGTACCAAAACGCGCAGAACCGTATTCTATACCCTTACGGTATTTTTTCGCGTTCGCTTTTCTCTGTTGGAGCATGAGCGCAATCAGCCCTGCCCCGATTACGCCGATTATCATGTCCTGCGGGTGAAATGACGGCAACGGGTTACTGAACGCCGCCGAAAATCCCGCTTGCAGGTTCAGCACTTTCGCGCTGATGTCCGTGCCGTTGGCGAGCCGGAACGCTTGCCCCATTTTGTCAGCAATGTAAAAAAATATCACAAACGGCAAAATTTTTATAATCAGCTTTTTTATATCTATACTCATCTGTCACGCGCTCCCTTGCTCTTGTTTTTTACCTTGTTACGCCCGGAGTTGAGTGCCTGTGATAATGATTTCGATATTTTCAGGTCGAGTTTTATTGACTTTTTTTCCGCTATATCTACCATTTTCCCCGTGTACCGCTTAAATGCGTTTGTTATTTCGTCAACATTTTTGCCCTTGAAAAACAGCGTATATTTGCCCTTGCCGTCTTTCATCACCGAAAAATCTATGTCGTTCTTTTTCATTTCACGGCATAATTTCCGTAAATTCGGGTCGGTGAGTTCTATCGTTGATAGCCCGTCGTTATGTTTGTGTAACTGTCTAAGCGTCTGTTTTCCGTGTTTTAACTCCGGCGATTTCGGTGTTTTTGGCTCTTTGGACTGCTCCGGCGATTTTTCGGGCGCGGCTTTTTTCTCCGCGAGGTCTGCGAGTATCTTGTCAAGTGCCTTTCGCAATTCGTCGGCTGTTACCTTACCCACCCGAACCCCCAGATTGATTGATTTTTCGTTGATTTCCTCTTGCATTTTTCGGTTATTCCTCCTTTTTCGTTATGTGTAATTCGCCATATCGTGCGCCACGAGCGAAGTATAATAACTGTCTATCGTACTCGGCGCGTTGAACAGCACCGCAAGCAGATATTTTTTGATGTTGCGTATCTCCGTCGTGTTTTTCTTCATGCAGTCAAGCACGAACCCCAAATGCCCGCCGTCCAACTTCATAAATTTTGCCCTGACAAACTCGGCGGAGTAGTCGTCGCCCGCTATGCGGATTGTCTTTCGCGCCGTGCAGACTGTTTCGAGTATCAGGTCAACAATGCCGTCAATGCGTTCTTTGTCGTATGGGTAACGCTCTACCATAATGTCATAGTCGAGATTTTTATATATAATCTCCCGGTATATCTCAACCGCGCTTGTGTCAACCGCTTCCGTTCCTTTCCGTTCACGCGGGGAATGGAAAGGAATTGATTCTGTACTTGATAGATTAGTATTTTTTTCTTTTTTATCTGCTTTACATTCTTTATTTATTTGCGTTGGATTTTCCGATGTCGGCAAATCCGTCGTCGGCTTTCCCGATGTTGGAAAATCCAATACCGGACAGACTTTTTCTTCCGGTGCGCTCTGTTCCTGCGGTTGCTCGTAAATAATATATTCGATAGCTGTCATTTTGCCTTTTGCGTCGCGCCCCTGCCGCCGCACGATATACCCTGCTTTTTCAAGCTCCCATACAGCCGTGCGTATTGCGTCTACGCTCTCGCGGTTGATGTGCGACAGCCCGGCAAGCGTGTAGTCCCAGTTCTCCGGGAGGCTCAACATCTGTGATAACAGCCCTTTCGCTTTCAGCGACAGAGTTGTGTTTCGCAAATGGTGATTGCTCATAACTGTATAATTCTGTGTTTTCTCAATGCGGAATACCGCCATAGTATATTGCTCCTTTCAGATTCCGGGCAATAAAAAAAGGGCGGGAGCTTTTATGTTCAAAACTCCCGCCCTTACCCGATACGGTTTTTATTTTTTTGTTTTAAATTATAAAAAGGCTAATCATATCTATATATGATTAGCCTTTTTATAAAATTTTTTGTTTGTTTAAGGGAGAACTTCTTTATTTTAATATAAATCGTGTAAAAATCGTGTATAGCCGTTTTGAAGTTTCTGAAACACCGCATTTTACCTACGCTTTTGAAAAATTGGAGCGGGTGATGGGAATCGAACCCACGCAACCAGCTTGGAAGGCTGGAGTA
>WQXD01000453.1 GCA_009785015.1 Oscillospiraceae bacterium
CGAAGATTCGGGGTTTATATCCCAATAAACGCCTGCTCCAAGCGGGAGAAACACCAAATCGTCGCTCTCCCCCTGATGATACGGAGCGGTTCCGAATCCCGTCGCCGTGTTCCAGTCGGCGATAACGCCGCCCACAATGGGGTCTAATTTCGTGCCCCCGCGGTTTATGACGTCGCTGATACTGCTCCCCCAGGAGAAAACAATCCCTCCATTCACCACAACGGGATTTCCCGAAACTCTCGCCTCGACGTCTATGGCATAGCCGTTTCTGGCTACCACCTGCCCGCCGGATACGGTGACTGTGTTGCCGACATCGGTGATATGTATCGCGTCGCCCGAACCCGTCGCCTCGACTTTGCCGCCTTTTACCTCTATTTTCGCGTTTTCCACTTTGCCGATGGTGCTCGTCGCGACGCTCACGGCGACTCCCGAGACCGTCGTGACTTTGCCGCCGTTTATCGTCGCGACGGAATTCATGCCTACAAGGTTGATCGCCCGCCCGGCTATCGACTGAACCAACCCGTCGTTTACCTTTATGCTTTGCGACGTCTGTATCACAAAGCTCATCGCTCCGCTGTTGGTGGTTCTGACGGTTCCGCCGTTTATGACGACATTTTCGATCGGAGAATCGGGCGGCGGGTCGCAGTTCATGCTTATAACAGGGCTCACGTTGCTCGCCGGGGAGCTTGTGACCAATCCGCCCGCCTCGACGGTGACCACGGAGAATTTGCCCGTGGAACGGACCGCCCCCGCGGTTCCCGCCTCCAAGCTTCCGTTCTGGTTGACATTTATTTTTGTATTGTTTTCGCACTGGGTAAAACTGCTGCCGTCGTTTATGGCGTATCCTCCCGGGACGGAGAGTATTTTGCCGCCGTTGCCGACGTTGATTATCGTATTTTTTACATCCCCGGCTATCGTCACGGCCGATCCCGCGGAGCTCGGGCTTTCTATCAGGCCGCCGGTTCCGACGTCAAGCGTGATTGTTCCGCTTATGTAAACCGTTCCGCCCGCCCCGGTATTGGTCAGCACGGCGCCGCTCAGTTCAAATACGCCGCCGCCCGATAAACCGATTGCGTAATTGTTTTGGGTCGCCGCGCCCGTGATATTCGCCTTCCATTTGACGGTCACGCCAAAGTCGACATCCAAATTCAGGCGCGTCCGCCCGATATCCGCCGAGCCCGTCACGGTTATTTCGTTTGTTCCCGAAACCGCCGCGCTCAATCCCGGGACGGCGTTGATCTGCGAAATCAATTCATCCGCGCCCGCCGCCGTCACGTTATGCCGCATCAATCCGGCTGCCGGACCGAGCAGGGCGACTACAAAAGCGCAAAACAGAATGAAAAGCCTTTTGGTGATCTTTTTCATTTTATACAGCCTCCAAAATTTATAATAAAACAGTTTATCTGCAATATTAGATATTATATCACAAAAGCGCTGCGATTGCAGCGTTTTTATAAAAATATTTACAAATTTTTTCAACTTTTATAGAACGTTTTATACATTTCTTTATAGCGCTGAAATTTGCGCCCGTAAATCTCCCCGTAAATGCCGCCGTTTGGCCTCTTTGGCGGCGGTACGCGCACCCAGCTGCCGACCGCTTCTTCCAGCCCGGAAAACCTTTCCCCGTTTGCAGCCGCCAAAATCGCCGCTCCGAGACAGGCCGCGTCGGGCTCCGTCGAGCGGGCGATCTCGCAGTTTGCGGCACTTCCGGTTATTTCGCTCCACAGTTTGCTTTTCGCGGCCCCTCCGGTCATGGTTATCCTGCGTATGTCCATTCCCTGCGTTGCAAACTCCTCCAAAACCAACCGCGCCTCAAAAGCGACGCCTTCCATTATCGCCCTGGCGAGGTCATATTTGTCATGGCGCACACACAGCCCCGCGAAAACGGCTTTGGAACCGAATTCGCGATTGAATCCCGCTCCGGACAGATAGGGATATATGAGCAGCTCCTCATCGGGGGGTCTGTTCGCGGCCTGCGCGTTTATTTCTTCGTAATCTTCCCCTATGAGCTCCCTGTACCACTTCAGCGCCGCCCCCATTCCCGCCATCGAAGCCATCGCGCCGTATTTTCCGGTCATCGGAAATATCCCGGGCATTATATGCGAGCTTGTGTAGAGGGGCTCGCGGGTCACTCCGAACACCACCCAGGCGGTGCCGGTGGCCAGCAGCATATCGCCCGGATTTATCACTCCGCTTCCTATCGCGGAGCAGTATTGGTCGTGCGCCCCGTTTGCCACCGCGACATTTTCGGGCAGGCCGAGCTTTTCCGCCGCTTCCGCGGTGAGCCGCCCGAGCTTTTCCCCCGAGGGTAATATGGCAGGCAGCCGTTTTTCGTCCAAACACAGCGCGGAAAGTATATCCGCGTCCCAGGCGCGCGTTTTCATATTCATCAGCTGCCGTATGGCGGCGTTGGTCGGGTCTATGACGTTTTTTTTGGTCAGTTTGTAATTGATGAATTCCAAAGTAGAGACAAAACCCGCCGCGTTTTTGTATATATCGGGCCAGTTTTTTTGTATCCACGCGATTTTTGCCATGTCGAGGGAGGGGTTTATCGCAAACCCCGTTTTGCGGTATATATTTTCTTCGCCGAGAAGCCCGGCCAGTTCTTCCATTTCACCCGACGCGCGCCTGTCCATCCACGTCAGAACCGGGCAGAGCGGGGAAAAATCGCGGCCGACGGCGAGCATGCTGGCGCCTTGGGTGGACAGTCCGATGGACGTCACCTTTTTTTTGTCTATTGAAAGCAAGGCCTCGCGTACCGAACCGGCCGCCGCCTCCCACCAGTCTTCGGCATTCTGGGTTACATGCCCCTCATGCGGACTTTGGGTGGGATATTCCCGGTATCCCCGTCCGGCTATGTTTCCCTCTTCATCGACTGCGAGGGTTTTGGCGCCGGTGGTGCCGACATCTATTCC
>WQXD01000454.1 GCA_009785015.1 Oscillospiraceae bacterium
TATTCTCATTAATATTTATCCTTTCGGAAAGCATATCTTTCACTGTTCAGCTTATGCATAAACAACCAATTTTAATATAACATAAAACGGCGTGATTTTCAACAGCAAATTAAGTTGTACGGACGAGTATTTGAAAACTAACTATTTCGTTAACTCATAGCTTAAATCGATCATGCTGTAAACTTTTTCTTTGGTGACAGAACCGTTTAGCAGAATTGTCAGCCAATGTTCTTTGTTCATGTGATAAGCCGGAAAAATACCCGGCTCGCTTATTAGCGAACCGATCAAAATAGGATCGCATTTCAGATTAAGAGCGTCAACTAGCTTGTTACCGTTAATCCCCAGCTTGTCTTCGGTAATATCAACTATCGCGCCAAACCATTTACGGTTGTGCCCATGCCTTAAAATGGCATAATTAGGCGTCCGCGCCCATGGATAATCGGGCTCAATACCGTATTTTTCTTTAACATATTCAAGAATTTCTGCCCGGGTTATCATAACGCCCTCTTTTATTGTTTCGCCATAAACTGTATTTATGCTAATCTTTCATTAAAACAATGCCGGCGCAGATACCAACAACTGTCGGGAGAGCGCTAACCCTCCCGACAGGTTTTTGTTATTTTATATATAGTTGCTTTTCTATGTTAATTTTGTACCGCACTCAGCGCAGAATTTTGTTTTTTCATCATTTTCATGACCGCAGGCAGGACATTTTCCGGATTTTTTCTGTTCAACGACAGTGCCGCATTCATTGCAGAATTTGGAGCCTGCCTTCAAGGCCGCGCCGCACTGAACACAATGTATTTCGGCTGCGGGTTCGCTAACCGGCGCAGCGGCCGGTCGAACCGGAATATTCTGAACCGGAACGCTCTCCTGCTGCGCTCCGGCGACAGCGACAGCCGGTTTCTTATTCTTGTTCAGTATGATAATGACTACAACGGCGACACCGCCCAATATCAAAACTGCAGCGGCAATAATTATTATTAACACTAAAGATATTCCTGCATCGTCTGCGCTGACCGGATTGGCGTCTGCCGCTTCCCGTGCGTCTCTGAGCAGATCCTGTACAACAGGGAAACCGGGATTTGTTTCGTTGATCCCGCGAAGCAGTTCAAGCGCGACATTATATTTTCCGGCGTTGTAAGCGTCCAATGATGCTCTGAAATCGGAAGTGAATTTGCTCTCTGAGGGCACTACGTTAAGTTCGTTCAAGTATACCTTAATAGCGCTGACGGGTATGGCAAAACTGGATCCTTCGGTTCCGCCGAATCTCTGGTCTTGATACGCCCAGGTATTCATGCCGACCACCTCGCCCGCCTCGTTGAACAGCGGTCCGCCCGAGTTGCCGCCGTGTATGGCCGCGCTGTGCTGGATTATGTCCGAACCATCCATTTGTTTCCTTGCGGCCACGATCCCGTCTGTGAGCGTTGGCTCCTGCATAGCCTGTGCGGTATCCACAAAGCCTTTGTATACAGTCGTGATCGCAGGGTATCCCATCGCGAATACCTTGTCTCCGGTTTTGAGCGTATTGTCGTCGCCCAGCGTCACGGTCGGCAGGTTAGCGCCGTCGATTTTGAGTATTGCGATATCCTTTACGGAGCTTCCGGCATTGCCGCCGCTGTCCCCGATCTTGCGGAGATCTAATTTCACGCCCTTTGTTCCGACTTCCGAGCCCGGCGTCACGTTGCCCATGGCGCAGTTATAGCTGGTTTGAAGGTTTTTGATTTCAAAGCTCTGCGCGTAAAGGCTGAAATAAGCATCATACAGCGCGTCTATATCTTTTTGCGACATCTCGTATCCTTCTCTGCGCATACCCTCTACTTCCGATTGCACCGCTGACGTCACCACCGACTTCAGATTACTGACCGCGAAAGTGTAGTAAAGATCTTCCTCGTTGGTTTCCACCACATGCGCGTTTGTGACAAGATAACCATCCGGAGTGACGATAAAACCGGAGCCGTAGGCGCGGGTAGACACCCTATCCGTTTTAGCGTTGCCCGTCTGGAAAGCGTATTGAGGAAGATACCGCGCGTATAGCTGGATATATGCCGATACGAAGTTGTTCTCATCGACCTGACCGTTTTTCATCATGGTGGTGAGATCCGCAATGATTGCGTCGTTGATCGAGTCGTTCGCAACGAATTCGTACCACGTCATATCCGCCGTCCATACGGTGTACAGCATTACAACCGCCGGTTTGTTAACGGCAGCCAAAGTCCTCGTGTCCATCGGCTCGGCCGAAACACTTGGCATAATGGCTATCATCATAAGAATTACAATTATGATTATTAGACTCTTTTTCATGTTATGCACCTCCATTTTTTATTATATTGAATATATACAAATACCCTGCCATTATAATACACAAATCTGCAACAAAAAGCAATATTTTACATGTGTCAAAATTCCTTATTTTTGATTTTTATTTTAAAAAAGAGATCACGTGTATATTAAACTGTATGCAATTGTTGTATATTAGCCGTTAAAGTGTCAAAAATCACCCGTACCGCGTATGATATAGAAAGATAATTTCAGGAGTGTTTTGATAAGTGAGATGGTTCGATCCCTATACGATAACCGCCGTTGTACTGATAATCGCCGGAACAATACTCATTTTATGTTCCATTCCGCCGTGGTTCTATTTAGCGCTTCTCGGCATTGCGTTAATCGTTGCCGGATGTTTGTGTATTAGATGGTAAAATATATTTTCGGAGGTATATATGAGAATTTTTTGTTTCAGAGCGCCCAGGATCCTGCGGGGCATTTTACGCCGCTGTTTTTGCAAGTAACGGCTAATACTAATCTCAATTTAAAACGGGTCGATGAAAAAATCGACCCCGCATCATTTTGCAATGGTATTGACTGTTAATATTGTATCAAGCCTAAAGGCTTAACGGCATAATCTCTTGATGA
>WQXD01000455.1 GCA_009785015.1 Oscillospiraceae bacterium
TGCTGCGGTAATTACATTAATCATTTTTGCAAAAAAGAAAAATTAGCCGCATAAAACAACTTGATTCAAAGGGCAAATCTTTGAAGATTTGCCCTTAGTTTGATTGATACAGCGAGGATATATTTATATGATAAAATGGTGCAAAAAAGTTCCGCAGGAGTTGATTTCACGGCTTTATAATCAAAGCGCGTCGGGAATTTGCGACGAAGAACTTATAAACGAAGTCGGCTATGCTTTATATGCGCGGTGCGAAAGTATTATTTCGGCAACGAACGGATTTGAGAAAAAACGCCTGATATGTCTTAACTGCGGAACAGACGTGCCTCTTTTGAACGACGTTTTTAATTGTTCATGCGGTTTTCATGCGACATGGGATGAATTTAAGAAGTCGTATAAAGGCAAACAGCTTCATGCGTCAAACGCCCTGCCTATTTTCCTGAATTATCAAAAAGACTTCCCGAAAGCCAAAACCTACGGCGAAAAACTTGTTTGTATCGACGTGCTGATACATTCTTTTCATATCAAAATGTCATATTACAGAGAATTGGAAAGTTATGACGTCGAAGACGAAAACGTCGCGCTTAACCGTCCGACCGGAGCAAATTTAATCGAGGGCTCGCTTACGGAAGTTATATTGTTTCTTGATAAACTTTCAAGCATAGAAGGCTATTCTCAGGGAAAAGAAAAATGGAGAAGAATCGTAGAAAGAGCCAACGGCGGTAATATATTATCGTCAAAATAAATTTAACTCATGGCGTTAATTGCTACAGATAACGCCGGGATTTTGCACCAAAGCCCTCTTTCGTAAAGAGGGTGGCGTCGCCGAACAAACGCAAAGATTAGCAGAATTACGCCGGATGCGACGACGGGTGTTTTAGGAATCTGATGTTGTTGAGGTAAAACACCCGTCACGCGGTCAAACGTAATATTACAAAACCAATACAACATCTCGCGTGCCACCCTCTTTACGAAAGAGGGCTTTAAATGGCACCATGCGTTTAATTATATTTTATTTCTGAAAAACAGTTTTTGCAGTTCCACTACGATAATCGGGGTAAGCGAAAGCCCAATCATAACAAGCCAGTGCGTCAGACTTACGGGAACGCAATAGAAAATATCCCGCACTCCCGGAATAAGAGCCGTAAACGCAATTAACGCAAGCGAAAAACATATGCCGAAAAATAATAACCTGTTTGACGTAAATCCGAGCGTGAAAATTGACTTTCTGAAACTTCTTACGTTGAAAATATTTATAACCGAAGACCATGCAACTATAACATAAGCCATCGTCATGCCGACTTCATGGCTGGGAATTATCGCATCTGAAATTTTAACAAAACTGCCTATATAATATCCAATCAATGATATAACGGCAAAAAGCGCCGCCACAACAGTAATTCTCATTCCAAGCCCGTCCGCGAAAATACTTGCGGTTTTACCGACGGGCTTTCTTTTCATGGCGTCTTCTTCCAACGCTTCCCTGCACATACATAAATCCGGTATACCGTCGGCGACAACGTTTATAAACAACAGCTGTATAGCGACAAGCGGAGCTTTTCCCCAGAATAAAACCGCTAAAAGCATTGTGAAAATCTCGGAAATATTGCACGCTATCAACGAGTATAATACTTTGCGGATATTATCGTAAACTCTCCTGCCCTCCGCGACTGCGGCAACGATTGACGCAAAATTGTCGTCAGTCAGAACAACGTCGCTCGCATTTTTTGAAACGTCCGTACCCGAACCCATCGCAACTCCCGCATTCGCCGCTTTTAAGGCGGGCGCGTCGTTTACTCCGTCCCCGGTCATTGCGACGACTTCGCCCTGCGACTGCCACGCCTGCACTATACGGATTTTATCTTCGGGGCTTACTCTGGCGTAAACCGAATAGTCTTTTACGTTATCGTTTAAATCCTCCTGCGACATCTCTGAAAGCTCGGCTCCTGTTATCACTTTTTCACCCTCGGATAAAATGCCGATTTCTCGCGCTATCGCCGACGCTGTCAGCGCATGGTCGCCTGTAATCATGACAGTTTTTATGCCGGCTTCTTTTGCAGTTTGCACAGCCGTAACGCTTTCCGGGCGCGGCGGGTCTATCATTCCCGCAAACCCCGCGAAAGTCAATCCGTGTTCAAGTTCGTTTGAGTCCATAACTTCGGGCAGCTTGTCATAATATTTATACGCTACCGCAATAACCCTCAAAGCGTCATGCGCAAATTCGTCGTGTATTTTTTTTGCCGTATCGCCGCAGACAGTGGTGGCGTCAATCGGTATTCTGTCAAACGCCCCTTTTGTAATCGAGATATAACGCAAATCTTCCAAATCGTCCGTTTCATGCACCGTAGTCATAAGTTTTCTGTCAGAATCAAACGGGATTTCAAAAACTTTCGGAAAAATTGCGTCAATGCTTTCTTTTCCTATATGCTTGTCTTTTAAAAGACGGACGATCGCAATTTCGGTCGGGTCGCCTATTTCTTTTTCTTCGCCGTCTTTAATTTCTATCGAAGCCGTGCTTGCAAGCCCCATAATTTCCAGCAGACGTTTTTCGTCATGGACAAATTCCTCCTGCGTATTTTTGGGTTCGTGTCCGACAGCCCAGATTTTTTGTATGGACATACGGTTCATGGTCAGCGTGCCTGTTTTGTCAGAACAGATAACGGACGCGCTGCCCAAAGTTTCCACCGCGGGTATTTTTCTGATAATAGCGCGCTTTTTTGCCATAGTGTGTACGCCGAAAGCTAAGGTTATAGTAACAATAACGGGCAGACATTCGGGAATGACGGCTACTGCCATAGAGACTGCGTTCAGAAGAACTTTTGATAAATTTTCCCCTTGTATAAAATATTGCAGCAGAAAAAGCGCGGCTCCGGATATTAACGCAATAACGCAGATAACCCTTCCCAGCGCGTCCA
>WQXD01000456.1 GCA_009785015.1 Oscillospiraceae bacterium
ATGTAGGAACCATGATAAAGCGTTTTTCATTGTTTCCGCCGGTACCTCTCACTGTGTTTACCATTAATTGATTCAATTCGTTCAAGTAATTCCTGCCCTGTGTCGAACCGCCTGTCCATTCGTTGTTTGCCCCATATTCGCGGGGTTCGTTCAGCGATTCAAAAACGAGCTTGTCGCCGTAATTCTTGAAGCGGTCCGCAATTTGCGTCCAAACCGCCGTGAACTGGGCGTTTGCCGCAGTTTTTGCCGCCCCCGAATTATTGCTAAGGCTTATCCAGCCGTCATGGTGAATGTTTATGATAACGGTCATATCGTTGGCAAGGCCGTAGTTCACTATTTCTTCGACTCTGTTCATCCAAACGTCGGTGATTTTGTAGTCCGGAGCCGGGCCGATTTTTGTTTCCCATGTTATCGGTATACGCAGCGTCTTGAATCCCGCTTCGGCAACCGCGTCTATCATTGACTTGGTTATCATCGGGCTGCCCCAGGACATTTCGTCCAGACCCAGAAGGTTTCTTTCGCTTCCGTAAGGATAGCCGGCAGAATCAAGGGCGTTTCCGAGGTTCCAGCCCAATCCCATTTCATTCACGAATTCAGTCCCGGTTATGTCGCGCATTACGCCCGGCAAAACAAAAGTTTTCGTTTCGTCGCAGCGTACGCATTTGTAAACCGTATAGCCTTCTTTTTGGGAAGTGGGCGGAACCGTTTCGACTTCTTCGCTGAAATCGTGCCCGAGAGCCGACACGATTTCTTCGTTCTGTTCCCCGCCGCACAATCCGCACACTTCTTTTGAGATTCCGCCGTAAAGGCAAGTCGCCGTAAAGACTGTAACCCAATCGTGTCCGCATGGCGGTTCGGGCGCGTAAGTTATAAAGCAATAGTCGATTTTGTCGTTGCCGTATGTGCTGACATACACTTTATAATCTCCGACAACAAATTCGCCCGCCGAATTGTTGTTAATCAGCACATATCTGTATGCCACAACAACGCCGTCAACACTGACGGTAATTGTCAGCCCGTTTTGGTTGCCGTTGAGTTTTGTAACCACCGCTTTGGCAACTGCGCCGTAAGTATCGGCGGCCTCAATATAGCCGTTGGCTTTTTGCGGCGCGGCCGCAACAGGCATCATCAACGAAGGAATTATCATTGTCATTATCAATAATAATGCAAGAATCCTTTTTTTCATAAATTATGAAATCCTCCAAAATAAAATTTATTTGTGCCTCTTTTGATACGCGGCGTATTATTTTATTTCGCCGCGCCGGAGTTGTGGTTCTCCGCCGCGAATTTATCGCGGTCTCAGCCTCGCTGCTCTCGCGCAGCGTGGTTAAGCGGCCTCTTTTTATTCTGGAGTTGTGGTTCTCCGCCATGTCATATTTATTCTGTTTTCATAATCACCTCCGGGGGTTATTTTAACGTAGTATCAGCAAAAAAAGCCTTATATGGACATATTACCATAAGGCTTTTTTATTATAGGCTTTTTTCGTGCTTTTCTTATACTTTTTACATACTTATTTCAAAAATTCCCCATTCCGGGATAATTGTCCGTATTTGTGTCAGGCAATATGTTCTCCCATTCGTTTACCAGCGGCTTGACTTTGAAATTCAGCGTTATTTCTTTCTTTTTGCAGTTCTCCGAAAAATGGTTTTTCAGCCGTTCTATAACTATATTATAATTCTCATACTTTGTATTTGTCAACAGGACGATATACTGATTTTCGGAATAGCTCGCAAAGGCATCCCCTTTCCGCATCATGCCCAGGCAACTTTCATATAACTGCCTCCTTGCTTCGTATAACGTATTGGCGGAAGGCACCGCGCCTTTTTTGGTATTTATGCTGAGCAGAAGCAAAAGCGAACTGTTTTTTGATTTCCTCTCGATTTGCCGAAGCTCGTATTTATATATTTCGTTAAACGCGTTATAAGTGCAGAAATACGAATTGTTCGAGATTTCCTCGGGCTTGAATTCCCCCAGTATCTTGGAATTATAGACCGCCGCGCCGCCGTTTCTTTTCAATTCGGCGTAAAGCGCCTGCATATGCTCTGAAGCGACGATGCCCATTTCTTTATACAGTGTGTCGAAATATTTTTCGCACAAAGACACGGCGCGTACTGCCTGCTTGGTCTGCATCAACCCTTTCAACATGCATATATAAACCGATTCTTCTATAGGCCTAAGCATAAGGGCTTTGTCGCATACTTGAAACAGCTTCTCATATTCTTCATTTTCCAGATACTGCTCCGAGAGCAGGACGACGGCATTTATAAACATATTGCTGTAACGGTTCGCCGCGGTTATCCTCCAGATATCGTCAAACAAATTAAACAGGTATTCCCCGTTGTACAAATCAATGGCCGATTCAAGGCAAAAGATTTTCTCCTCGCCGGAAGTACAGGCTTTCGACTTGTTATACCATTCTTCCATCATATATATATCTATAAAAAAATATTCAGTGTTCAGCATATATCCGTTGGTGGAGAAAGATATATGGTTGTCGCCGTCGCCCGCCGAAAACATGCGTTTCAGCCTGAATATCAGGTTATGCACGGCTTTTGATTCAAGCGAAATATCTTCATGCGACCAAATAAAATCTATAATATTCTGAACGGACAGCGGTTTATTCTTGTTAAGCATCAACAAGTTCAGCAATTTCCAGAGCTTTTTTGTACGGCCGGTATTTTCCGATACCGTTTCCCCGTTTATTTTTATAGAAAATTTCCCCAGGGTAGTTATTTCTATATATATTTATATCACCACGCTTGTGTTTTTATAAGCATTATAACACAAAGGGCTTTTTTTTTCAAGAAAATTAAAAATTATTTTTAATTTTTACGCCTTTTATTATTTTCCAACAACCATATCAAACGGTACAACAACCATATACCGGGTCAAACATTCAACTTCCCAAAA
>WQXD01000457.1 GCA_009785015.1 Oscillospiraceae bacterium
TGACGGCGTTATCGTTGAAGGGTATGCCTCCGTCGATGAATCGAGCATTACCGGCGAAAGCCTGCCAGTCGAAAAAAAAGAAAGCGATAATGTAATAAGCGGCACGTTAAATAAGGCGGGTTATTTTAAAATGCAAACTAAGGCTGTCGGAAATAATACTATGCTGGCAAAAATCATCAGGCTTGTTGACGATGCGACGTCGTCAAAAGCTCCCATTGCGAAATTAGCCGATAAAATCAGCGGGGTTTTTGTCCCGGCGGTAATTTTTATCGCATTAACGACGGCTGCCGTATGGATTTTATTTTACCATAACTTTGAATTTGCTCTCACTGCCGGAATATCCGTACTTGTTATTTCATGTCCGTGCGCTCTCGGACTGGCAACCCCTACGGCTATAATGGTTGGAACAGGGATGGGCGCTGTAAACGGGATTCTTATCAAATCAGCAGAAGCCCTGGAAACGCTCTGTAAAACAGACGCCGTAGTATTGGATAAAACGGGAACTATGACCGAAGGGAAACCAATCGTAACCGATATTATAATTAATGATAAGAATGATAGTGAAAAGGAAGAATTATTAACTGTCGCGGCTTCGCTTGAAAAAATGTCGAGCCACCCTTTAGCTGCGCCAATTATTGCGGAAGCCGAGGCATTAAATATAAAATTTAAAGAAGTCAATGAATATAAATTAATACCCGGTCAGGGCATAACGGGAATTATTGATAATAAGCGGTGCTATGCGGGAAATAAAAAGTTAATGTTATCGTCGGAAATAGATATAAATCTATATGAAAACGCCGCTGACAAACTTATAAAAGCCGGTAAAACGCTTTTGTATATCGCAACGGAAAAAGAATTGCCGGGTATTGTCGCCGTCGCAGATACATTAAAGCCGACAAGTAAAGACGCCGTCGCCGAGCTTACCCGAATGGGCATGGAAGTTATAATGCTGACCGGCGACAATCGCGGAACTGCCGAAGCAATACGCACGCAAGCCGGACTTTCAACGGTTATTGCGGAAGTCCTGCCGGAAGACAAAGAACTTGAAATCCGGAAATTACAGAATGAATTTAAAAAAGTGGCAATGGTCGGCGACGGAATCAACGACGCTCCGGCGCTCGCCCGCGCCGACGTCGGGATTGCGATAGGCGCTGGGACGGATATTGCGATGGAAACGGCAGACATTGTGCTTATGAAGAGCGATTTGCTTGACGTCGTGACCGCTGTTAAATTAAGCAGGGCGGTAATGCGCAATATAAAACAAAATCTTTTTTGGGCTTTTATCTACAATATTATCGGCATTCCAATAGCGGCCGGCGTATTTTACGGTGTTTGGGGATTGATGTTAAATCCGATGATTGCTGCGGGAGCTATGAGTTTCAGTTCGGTATCTGTCGTAATGAACGCATTGCGCCTGAAATATTTTCACCCGAAGTTGAAATAATAAAAATAAAATATATAATATATTATATAAGGAGACAACGCCATGAAAAAAATAATAAAAATTGAAGGAATGTCGTGTAATCATTGTGCCGGCGCAGTTAAAAAGGCTTTGGAGGAAATAACAGGCGTCAGCGCAGTAGCGGTAGATTTGGAAAACAAAGCGGCGACGCTTGAAATTTCAGCTGCGGTAACGGACGAAGCGCTTCGTTCCGCCGTTGAGGAAGCGGGATATAAAGCGATAAAAATAAATTAATGTTTTATGAAAGGATAATAGTTATGTCTTATTTTAAAAACAGGTTATTCATCATAATTTTAGCGGCTGTATTATTGTGTTCAATTACAATATTATCCCTGCCCTCATGTCAAAGCGCAAACACGGATACAGGCAATAACAATGATACTGAAGAGATAAAAGGCGAAACCGTAACTGAAAGTTCAATTCCTGACAATGCCGCAGCCGATACAACCGAAGAACGGCTGTACGCCAATGTTCCCGACGCCGATTACGGCGGGTATGAATTTAAAATACTGACGTTCGCGGAAGCGGGCAATCCCGTTCACGACCACCCGGATTTGACCGCTGAAACCGAAAACGGTGATATATTAAATGACGCGGTATATAAGAGAAATATTACTATCGAAGAAAGGTTCAACATAAGATTAAAAGAAATTCACTCGATTAACAGCACAAGCGATCTTCAGAAATCCGTAAATACCCAGAGCGATTTGTATGATTTAGTCGGTCAGAGAATGGTCATTTCGCTTGCTCCGATAACAGGCGGATATTATATGAACCTGCGGGAACTGCCCAATCTTGATTTGACAAAGCCGTGGTATATTCAAAGCTCGGTTGAAAACCTTACTTTTAAAGGCAAATTGTTTACCGTTTACAGCGAAATGTTGATTGCGCCATATTGCGCCACGGCGGTAATCGTATTCAATAAAAAACTGCACAGCGACTATGGCCTGGCCGACCCGTATCAGATGGTCAAAGACGGCAAATGGACAATTGACGCATTATATGAAATGTGCAAAGACGGTTCAAAAGATTTGAACGGCGACGGGGAAATGACGTTTATTGACGACCAGTGGGGATTTATGACCGGCGTTGACGTTATGGCGGCGTTTTTGTTCGGAGGCGGAGGCAGAATCAGTAAGATACAATCCGACGGTTCGATTGATTTTACCCTTGCAAACGAAAAGAACTTTGATATCATGGATAAAGCGTTCCAAATAATATATAATGACGATATTACCATGAACGTTCACAAGGGGAATCACAATCAGCCGAACCCGAATCTCGCTATGGACAAATTATGGATGGACGGCAGGGCGTTATTCGGAGGCACAAGGATAAGCAATATCAGAATGTGGCGCGAAATGGATATACCCTTCGGTATGCTCCCTATTCCTAAATATGACGTAACGCAGGATAAATATTACAGCGTCGTATCGCCGTTCCAGGCAA
>WQXD01000458.1 GCA_009785015.1 Oscillospiraceae bacterium
CCTGCGCCCGAGCATCTCCGCGAATATCTTTTTGGGGTGCGTACCCTTGCCCATCGAGTGGCCCTGCGGGCGGTGGTTCGATATTACGTAGTCGTCGTCGTTCAGGCAGCCGCTTATCCCCGCGGCGATCGCTTCCTCGCCGCTGTACGGGTGGAACCCGTCCATAACCAGGTCCTGCATCTTCAAATCTAACAGCATCTCGTCGACATGCCGCATTGTCAGCATCTGCCCGTACGCTTTTAACAGGTATTCTTTATCCATTTAAAATTCCCCCTTCTTTTACGGCAATTATCCTTACGGGGCACGCGTCTATGCCCTCTATGGGCAGCGGCAGGATAAACACGAGCGCGCGCTGCCCCTGTATCTCTTTTAGGTTTGTAGCGGATTCGATCATCCCGACGCCTTTGGTGAAAAGCGCCAAGTGGTTGGGCTGGTAGTCGGTCCCCGGGACCTCGAACCCGGTGGCGTCGGTCCCTACGACGGCGGGCGAAAAGCCCAGGATCCATTCCAAGGCTTCGGGTTTTAAGTGCACCTCGTCGTTCCAATTCGGCTGCCGGAAATATTTGTCCATGTCCGTGCGGATAAATACTATGTCGCCTTTTTGGATTTGGCCTTCGTATTCTTTCACTTCGCCGAGCGTTATCCATTCGTCTTTTTGTTTGTGCGAAAAATCGAGCACTGCCGCGTTCGCTATCAATTGCCCGAGCGGGAAATCCGCGCCCGCCGCCCCCTCTTTATAGTGATGGTACGGGAACTCGATATGCGTCCCCATGTGGGAGTTCATTTGTATGTCGGTGAGCACATACCAGACGTCGGTTTTGTGCGTCACTTCCGGCAGGTACTCCGTCACGTCCCGTACCTGGACGTCAAGCTGGAATTTCTCGGCGCCGGGGACCATGCGGTGGCTGAGCTCGACTGTTTTTGAAAAATCAATTTTCATAATTTCGATTTATCCCTCCTTTTTTATTTTTTATTTTTATTGTTGACATGTTGACATTAGCAAATTATTTGATTGTTCTGAACTTTTATGTTCGCAATGTTCAAATATGTTTATTTTGGTATTTTGAATTATATAATATATTTTACGAAATGTCAAGAACAAATTTATAAAATATTTAAAATATTTATCTTATGTTTAACGATAATTGATAAAGATTTTTGTATTTTTCAAAATATTCGTCATAAATTTTTTTCTTGTCCATGCAAGGCTCGTATGTCTTTATTTCTTTTACCCACATTTCCGCGAGTTCGGACAGATTTTTCCCATTTGAGGAACCGCACGCGGCTATCATTGCCGCCCCGTAAGCCCCGGCTTCGCTGACCGCCATCGACGCGATGGATATTCCCGTGACGTCTGACTTTATTTGCAGCCATAACGCAGATTTCGCGCCGCCGCCAATGCATCTGATATGTCCGGTTTTCACGCCGCACTTTTCCATGATTGAGATATTTTGCCTCATTTCATACGCGGTGCTTTCAAGTATTGCCTTGAATATATTTTCTTTGGGGGTGCCGAGGGTCAATCCTGTGATTATCCCCTTTGAATTAAAGTCAAGATACGGCGTCCCTGAACCGGCGAAATGGGGAAGCACGAATATTTCCGAAGGGGCGCTGTTTTTCGCGGCTAAAATATCAAGCTCGGCAGGCTGAAACATTCCGCCGAGCAATTCGTTTTTATACCAGTTCACTATCGAGCCGCAGCATGATAAAAACGACAGGTATGCGTAATGATTATCTATAACATACGGGTAGCACGCAATATTATTGTCGGTCAGATCTCTATTTAATATGTTCCCCTGCCGCACGCATAATATGCTTTCGGTAGTACCTAGAGAATCCATGACGGTTTTGCTTGACGTGACCCCCGCGCCAAGGGCGCAGCAAGCCTGGTCATGCGCGCCGGCAATTATCAAAGTCTCCCGGCTTAATCCGGTAAGCTCTGATATTTCGCCTGATATTTTTCCGATTGTTTCGCCTGTTTTGACAGCTTTGGGGAGTTTTGATTTATCTATGCTCCCATAGCCGAGCAATTTGTCCGACCATTCGTAAGTTTTTATATTAAACGCCATCGTACGCGCCGCCATAGTATAATCAATATAGGGCTCCGCTCCGAGCCGGCAGGAAATAAAATCCCCGAAGCATAAAAATTTATGCGCTTTATCATATATTCCGCTATTTTTATTTTTATGCCACATTATTTTCGTCACGGAAAACATGGGGTGTACCGGCGCGCCCGTTTTTTGCGTGACTTCGGTTTTATCTGCAAGGCTTTTAAACTCAAGATATTCGTCGTTGTTTCTTATATCAAAAGTCAAAATCGCGTTATATATAGGTTTATATGACCGATCTACCGGTATAATTGCTTCGCCCTGCGCCGATACCGATAACGCGGCGACTTTTTTTGCGATTTTGCCCGATTCTCCGGAACATGCTTCGCGGATGCATTCAAGCACACAGGAAAAAACGTTTTCCGCGTCCAACTCGAGCCATCCCGGACGCGGATGCAGAACCGTATATTCTTTGCGCGCGGACGAGATAACTTTTCCGCCGTTGTCGGTAACATAAATTTTGCATCCGCTTGTCCCTATGTCGATTCCCATATAATACATAAAAATATATCCTCCGAAATTTTTTAAGCGAGTATTACCGAAACGCCTTGTTTTTCTATTTTATTCGCGTCAGCTTCGCCAAGCCCGCCGTCGCTTATGAGATAATCTATTTTGTCCCAGCCGCTTAACATATAAATACAGCGCCGGTTATATTTCGATGAATCCGCGATTAATATCCGGGTTTTGGCGTTGTTTAAAATTGTCTTTTTTACCTGTATGCCTATAAGCCCGGTATTGGTTATCCCGTCTTCCGTAAACCCGCCGCATGATATAAACCCTATGTCTACGCATATTTTC
>WQXD01000459.1 GCA_009785015.1 Oscillospiraceae bacterium
CGGCAGGGTTCAAGCAAGTCGAAGCACCAGCCATAATCTGCGATGTATTGAACGATCTTCCGCATGAGCATAAATTTACAAACAGAGCTGATGCGGGCGGACTCTGGAACGGGACGTGGATCCAGTCAAACGACCGCTGGGTTACAGAGGTATATAATAATCAGACTCCGAAGGTATTACCTCGCACAGGATATTAATTAGCTTTTTTCTTATAATTGGTTTTTCATTGCGAAACCTCCAATTCCCAGTCATATAACAGGGCGATCCAATAAAAACGGATCTCCCTGTTTGGCGGGGAATAAAATGAATATTTATTATAATCGTTCTTTGTTTATTTATTTCTTTATGTTATAATTATGTTATTAATTTAAAGTATGCAGATAAAAATATGTTTTCTATCGAGGAGGCAAAAAATGAGTAAAATCAAAGTTACTGTCTGGAGCGAAAGCTTGCCCGAAAGTCAGCCGCACGCGGTAAAAAGCTATCCGAACGATATAAACACGGCAATCGCGGAATTTTTAAAGAATGATCCCGCGCTTGATGTTACGGTCAGTTCTCTGAGTATGGACGAATGCGGGTTATCCCAGAATCTTATCGACAATACCGATGTTCTCGTTTGGTGGAGCCATTTATATCATAGTCAATTAACAGATGAAGCCGCCGAACGGATCGTTACGGCGATACTCCAACGCGGCATGGGCTTTCTTGTGCTTCATTCGGGATTGTTCGGAAAACCCGCAACTATGCTGCTCGGAAAATGCAGTACGGGCGGCAAATACCGCGAATGCGGAGAACGGACGAGGGTATGGCTGACAAACCGGGCGCACCCGATAGTCGAGGGATTAGAAGAAGACTGGTTTGATATAACATACGATGAAATGTACGGCGAGCCGTTCAATATACCTACGCCTGACGATCTCATATTCATGAGCTGGTTTCAGGGAGGCGAGGTTCTGCGTTCTGGCGCGGTATGGAACCGAGGAGCGGGGCGAATATTCTATTTTCAGCCCGGACATGAGGAATTTCCGGTTTATTCTGAAAATAAAAGCGTGCAAAAAATCATCACGAATGCAGTCAAATGGCTCAAGCCGACACGCGGACCAATCCCTGTCAATCGCGGAGAAGTCGACGCTCTTGAGCCTATACCGGACGCGCTGTTCCCGGAGCGTTTGGAACGTACAAAAGGCAAAATATCGCAGCATCCCGAACAGGGATCATACCGGTTATAATATTTAAGCGATTTTGTAGTTTTAGGAGGCGAAAATGATTGATGATATATCATTCCCCGAGTATGAATATGAAAGTATTCAAAAATATTTAGATAAACTCGGTTATTGTTATACAACAAGAGTATATAAAGAAACCGGTAAATATAAGGCCGGAGAATTATATAAAGCGCCGTGGGGAGATATTTTGAAGATAGATGAAGTAAAAGAATATTTGAAAGTATCAGACCGGCCCTTTTATGACGAAATGGCCGATGACGAAAAAGATCTTATTCGTAAATACTCTGAAGATATGGGGCTGCCGTATGAGTGGATTAAATTTTCTAAACAAATCGTATAAAACAGTATAATTATTAATAAAGAGAGGGAATATCATGCGCATACACATACATACTGATTTAGAGGGCGTAAGCTGCATCACATCGAATGAAAAAGTCCTTCTCGGAAATGACTCGCAGGACGAATATGCGGTTTCGCGTTTGATGGCGGATATAAACGCGGCGGTGAACGGCGCATTCGACGGAGGCGCAACTTATGTGAAAGTCCTTGACAGACACAGGGGCGGCCGAAACTTTGATTTGAGCCTGCTCGACAAGCGGGCGGAAGCGGACGCTGACAGCATGGGCGTCTGGTGGGGCGAATTAGACGGCAGTTACGACGCGGCGTTCTATATCGGCGCGCACGCAATGGCGGGAACTCCCGGCTCTTTTCTGTGTCATACATGCAGCCTCGAATGGCACAATTATATAATCAACGGGAGAAATTTCGGCGAACTCGGAATGTGGGGGCTGGTGTGCGGGCATTACAACGTGCCTATAATCATGATGAGCGGAGATCTTGCCGCTTGTCAAGAAGCGGCGGCGTTTTTCAGCCCTATACGGACAGCCGTTGTAAAAAACGCGGAAAGCATAAATCACTCAGTCGCCCTGCCGCCGGAGGAAGCGTATGAAAAGATAAGAAGCGCGGCAAAAGAATCTATGTCTCTGATAGGCAGGGCGAAGCCGTTGAAAGTAATACTGCCGATGGAAATAAAAATCGAATATTCAAACGGCTGGGGCATAAACCCTTCTGAGGATTATGACAAACTACCCGGCGTAGAGAGAGTAGATGGGCGGACGCTCAGAAAAATGTCCGGTTCGCAGGACGATATTTTTATAAGATGAACTTTTACTCTTGATTTTATATTATATTTTCGGAGAATTATCATGATTTATTAATTCTCCGAATCACTTTTATTTTCGCGATGTAAACGTTCAAGATATGCGTCTATATACAGTATCGTAGCTTGTCCCATTAAAAACTGCCTTTCATGTGCAGGGACATCTTCTCCCGCCGCTATACGCCTGGCGATCATCAGGGCTTTACGCTGTTTGGACATTTGCTCTGCGATACCTTTCATAACTTCATCGTGCATTTTTTGACTGTCACGCAGCCGTTCAAATAAATGTTCAAGCTCGGATTTTTGCACATTTTCTGATTTTATTATTTCAAGAAAAGCCGCTGCAATATTTTTTGCTTCGTCGCTGATTTTCACCCGTACAGATATACGACCTTCTCCGATATTCGACGAATCAGGAATAGTTGCAGGATTTTTTTCGACTGTTGCCGGCGGCTTGTTGGTGTGCGACAGCCTTGCTACCGGATTTATATTTATATTATTTATCATGCCCGA
>WQXD01000460.1 GCA_009785015.1 Oscillospiraceae bacterium
GCTCCCGTTATAATATCCGCAACGTCAAAAGAAGACGCGAAGGCTTCTTCAAGGGTTGGGTAGACATTTTTAATGTTAAACCGTTCGGCTATTGCTTTGGCTTTATCTATAGATCGGTTCCAAACTCCCGAAACTTCAACTCCTATACTCTGCCATGCGGGGATTTGAAAATTTGCCCAGTAACCTGTCCCTAATACCAATACTTTGTTTAATCTTCGCATATTAAATTTCCTATGTTTTCAGTATAAATATCACCCGAAGCTACTGTATTATCAAACGTCACCCTGTTTCCGTTTCTTACGTCAACTGCGGGTACTCCGATATTTCCCGATAATTTTACGTTTTCTAAATCAAGGCTGTCAAACCCGTCGCATTTTATAACGCTTTTTCCGGTAACACCGGGACGCAGCTCAATAGAAGAATTTTTAATGCTCAATGCTGTATTCGGCTTTTTGTCAACAACAGTTACAGGCTGGTCTATATTTTTAACGCATACATTCTCGAAATTGATAATTAACGCGGGTTGTCCCGACTGCCAGCCGCCGTTTATGTTGTACTGATATAAAGTCTCGCAGTTATCCACAGTTATATCGTTGATTTGCCAATTACTGCTCGGTAGAACCGTATCTCTGTCCGGCGGCGCGAAATGGACTATGGCGCAGAGCATATTATCGCGCTTTTGCGACAAGTGCGGAAACTCGCCGGGCCCCCAGAACCGGCAGCGTTCGACGGTTAAATTAAGACAGCCGAGTCTGAACCCGTTGCATGACGAGTTAAACCTGCAGTCGCGTATAACAAAATTCTGGTTGTCGCTTCCTGCCACGCAGTCGTCTCCCGTGCGGAAATCGCAGTCCGTTATAATCATATTATTGCATCTTTGCGCGTGTACGCCGTCATGTCCTCCGCGTAAAGTAACACCGCTGACTTCAATATTATTGCTTTGAATAAAAAACAACGGATAATTTGCCGAACGTTTTATATTTATTCCGCTTACCCTCGCGTTTTTGCACCGTACAAACCGTATGCAGTGCGGCCCCCTGAATTTTTCCTCGCCGTTCGGGTTAAAACAGTCAACGCCGTCAATCGTTCCTTCGCCTTCTATGATAATATTTTCTTCGTCTGTGGCGCAGATAAAAGCGTCAAACCAGTGACTGGGTTTCTCCCTCCAGCCTCCCGACGCATATTTTTCATAATCGCGGAAATCATCGCTCCCCTGCAGTACCGCGCCTTTTTCTAAATATAAAGTTATATTGCTGCGCAGATATATCGCCCCGCTTATAAAAGTTTTTGCGGGGATTACGACAATACCGCCATCATGGCAATCGTCGATAGCGGCTTGTATAGCTCCGGCATTATTCAGAGCATTTTCATCCGCCCCGTAATCTGTAATATTTACTCTTTTCATAAATTTAATAAACTCCTCGAATTTTTATTTAGTTTTCGATTTTGGCAAGTGTGCCGTCTATTTTCTTTTGGACTGAATTATATGAAGATTCCACCGTTGAGGCTATGTCATAGCTTAATTTGTCCAGCAGGCCTCTTATTTTAGCGTGCATTCCCCACTCAAACATTTCATCCATCGAAACAACTCTGGTGTTTATTATCAGGTCAAGCATTTCGATAGATTCTTCGTCCCTGAAAAATTTGCCTATTAAATTCAGGTCATAATAAGCCGGGACGATAGTATTGGCTGATTCTGCGGCGAGAGCCTCAAGAATTATGCCGGTTCTCTCAAGATTTTCGTTTGTCATGGGTATGCCGAGAAGCGACATACACCAAGCGTCGGCAAAATGATAATAATTCTCTTGATTTTCGTCATATTTCGGGGTAGGCAATACTCCGAAATTTATATCCACGCCGCGCATCGCTCCGACAGTGAAAAGCACTTCGGCGTAAAATAACCCGCGTCCGCTTTCAAAAATTGTTCTTACGGTTCCGTCTTCGCCTACATAAACAGAATCTTTTGAGTTAAGTATATCGAGCATTTTGGTAAAAACCGAGACGGCGCGTTCGTTGTTGGCAACTGAAATATACGGTATATCGTTATCGTCTTTTTTTGTCATGTTCTCGCCGGCCGCGAAGAAAAGATTGACAGTAGCCGTTTTCTGCACCAAAAATCCGTATAAATCCTGATCGTCCATTTTACCGTCGCCGTTTATATCCTGCGTGACCTGTCTGCACATATCGTTGAATTTGTCTAACGTCCATTTTCCGCTGCGGACTAAATTATATGGATTTTCAAGCGAATAATCCGCAAGCATCTGCTTGTTGAACATAATAATCCTCGCCGCGTTCATAGTTGATATGCAAATATCGCCCATTGTCCCGTATAATTTATTGCTTAGCGACAAATCCCTGCTTAGATTATTGTCCCACCACGGTTTTTCTAAATCTAAATAAGGGACTTCTTTTAAATCCGTAAGCAGATTTCTTGTTATCAGAGAACCGAACTGATACATGGCGGGAATGACTACGTCATATTCGTTTGCTCCCGATAAAATCGTCGAAGCGATTTTTGAAGGGTCGGTATTGGAACTGATGCCCGTGATTGTTATGTCATATTTATCCTCGATTCTTCTGTTTCTCGCATATAACGCGTCGTTAAGTGATTCCCCGGTTTCTTCTTCTGTGTCGATATTCCAGAAAACCTGCCATACTTCGCTTGATTCTACCCCCCGCGCCAGCATTTTTATTTCATAGCCGTCAAACTTAATATCAGGCAAATCAGGCACGGCGATTTTACGCGCCTCCGTAACTGATTCGGTTGCTTCCGGGAGAGTATCAATATCGTTTGTCGTCCCCGATATTTTATCAGAATCCAAGGCAGAACCGCCGCAAGCTGACACAATAAACAACAGCAAAATCAGTAAAACCATAAAAATTATTTTTTTCAC
>WQXD01000461.1 GCA_009785015.1 Oscillospiraceae bacterium
GCCTTGTTTTCCTGCGTACTGTTTCTTACAAAATCAAAAGCGCTGCTTCCGGCGGGGATTATAAGTTTTACGGCGGCGTTTATATTAAATGAGGACATAATAACCGCGTTTGCGAGTTTGATATATATAATTGCCGGGGCGCTTATTTATTTCGGGGTAAGGAGCAAACGCAAACAGAACAGGACGCAGATTACCGTCAGAATATCGGTTGCCTTGGCGGTATTCTATCTTCTGCTGCTTGCGGTATCTTTCATGATGTCCGCGGGGACGTTCTATAACGGCATGACCGCTTTGGTTTCGGATATCGACAGTGAGCTGACGGCGGGTACCGAAGCGATTGTCAATCAGTTTTCGGCGTATTCTGACATGACGGACGCCGAGAAGGCGGATTACGTAAAAGAGCTTGTCATAAACATGAAAGCCATACTGCCCGCATGTTTTATATTATACAGTCTTTTTACGGCTTATTTGGCCACGGCCCTGTTCAAACCCGCGTATAATATTTTTATACCGCTCGCATATCCTGGCAGGAAACGGATAAAAAATAAATACTGGAGGATTAACATATCCACGATTTCGGCAATAATTATGATACTCTCGGTATTTCTGGCGGTCATGGCTTCAGGCGGCGACAATATTCTGGCGTCAATAGTGCTGACTAATTTAATAATTATTTTAATCCCCGGCTTTTGCGTAACGGGAATTTATTTCACTTTCGACAATATATTCAGGTCAGGCGCGGGGTTTCTTCCGGTCATGCTGGCTGTGGGCACGGTCATGCTTGCCTTTATTTTCCCTTTTGCCATAATCGTAACGATGATAGTCCTCATAATATCGGGTTTGTACGCGTCTTTGATAGGAGATATAAAGAAATTATACGAGAAGATGAAAAAAATGCTGCTCGGCGACGGCGACGATGACGACGACGATTATATAGACTGAGTTTGTATGTAATTATAAATGCAGAGAATTTATATTAAGAGGTTTTTGAATGGAATTATATACAAATGATTTATTGCTTAAAATTGTAACGTATAATGATATTGATGAAGTAGCACGAATGGGAAATTTTGAAAAAGGCAATATTTCATTGCAGGAAGCAAAAAAATATATCGAAGATATACAAAATAATCACAAAAAAAATCATACAGGGTACATATACCACTTATGCCTTGCAATATACGAAAAAAATAAAAACAGCATTATAGGTTGGTGTGGACTGGATGGAACAAGCCCTAATCCGGAAAACCCAAACAGATTGGAAATTTTCTATATGATTGACAAAGAATATCGAAACAAAGGGTACGCCACACAATGTGCGTCAAAATTGATTGAGTATGCTTTTGAAGTAGTCGGAGTGAAATATGTAAACGGAGGTTGTAATAAATATAATATTGCCTCAAAGAGTGTTATGGGGAATGTAGGTATGTTGCTATACGAGTTTGATAAAGAAAGCGGTGGACCGAGTTTTTATATTGACAATGAAATTTATAAAAAATTAAAATGGCTTCGTAACGAATAACCATAATATACGCAAAACATTTTTATTCCGCGCGGCAAAAATTTTTATATAATATATATGGTGATGTTTAATGAAATCTAACGGGAAACTGAAAAAATATATATCGGACCACAGGAGCTTTTTGTGTTTTATCGTGAATTTTATCTGTTTTCTGGCTGCTCTGGTTCTCTTTTGGTTCTCAAAAACCCCGGAGGATTATGACAGGTCGTTAAAATTCTCGGCAGTCGCGTTTGCCGCCGATATTATTCTCTCATGGGGGATTATATCGTTAGGAAAGTCCGACCGTAACTTAAAAGGGAAAAAAAGGCGGGCGACAGACAATACCACGCAGCTAAGCAATATCGTGACGCTCGATTTGATATATAAGTTCGGGTTCCCCGTTTTAATATCGGATTCAAACGGGTATATTTTATGGTATAACGAATCCGCCGCGGAATATTTTGTGCAGGAGGACGGCGGAAGCATTTTGTGGCAAAGCGTCGCGGCGGTTTCGGGCAATCAGGTGTCCCCGGAAAAATTCCGCGATGTCTATGAATCGCACGGCTACGAATCAAGGAACGCTAAAAATCAGGAGAAGCCCGAAAATCAGGAAAAGTCCCCCGTTATTGATATTTTTTTTAACGGCAGGTTTTTCGGCGTTTCAATGTACCGGTACGAAATAGCGCAGGGGATTTCTTTAGAAACGGTCGGCCTTAACATATTTGTTTTCGCGGATATAACCGAGCTTGAGGAGTTGAAAACCGAAAGCGAAATGAAAGATACGGTCGCGGCTTATTTTATGATAGACAACCTTGACGAGGCGACGCAGAAAATGCAGGACAGGTACAGGCAGGCTTCCGGAGCGGTGTCGAACCTGCTCAATGAATTCATGGCGGAATGCGGCGGGGTTATAAAAGAATACGACAAAGACAAATATTTATGCTTTTTTGAAAACAGGGCCCTGAAAAATTTCACTAAGTCAAAGTTCGGCATTCTGGATTTTGTAAGGGATATAAAAATAGAAGAACTGAATATGCCGGTCACTATATCGGGCGGCGTTTCAAATATAAACGGCAGCCTTTCCGAAAAGGAATCCGCCGCGCGCCGCGCGCTTGACCTGGCGTTGCAGAGAGGCGGGGACCAGGTAGTTTTAAAAGGCCTGTCTTCCGACGAATTTTTCGGCGGGAAAACAAAGACCGTCCAGAAGAGGACAAAAGTGAGGTCACGTGTCAAGGCGACCGAGCTTGCGGAGCATATGAAAAAAAGCTCGAATATTTTAATTATGGGGCATAAATTCGCGGACAACGACAGCATAGGCGCGTGCGTGGGAATAGCGCGTTTTGCGATGTCCGTCGTCAACTGCGAAGTAAATATAATAGTAAATATTCACGAC
>WQXD01000462.1 GCA_009785015.1 Oscillospiraceae bacterium
CCCTCAAATCGCCGCTTCGCGGCTGAGGGAGGCAGAAATATACTCCAAAGGCTCCCTCTTTGAGGGGGCTGTCGGCGGCAAAGCCGACGACTGGGGGAGTTCACGGACACGTTAAATATATATTTACCGGAAATCTAATCTAATCGTTTTCCGCGTAAGCGTCTATGAGTTTCTGTATATCGGTTTTCGCCCTTTCTTCGTTCTTTTCAAAAAGCGAAACGATATTTAAGTTGTCTTTTTCGACCGCGCTCCAGATGCCCGAGCTTATCCTGCCGAAATCGAATATATTCATCCAGTCGTAAATGCGGCTGCGTAAAACTATATCGAGCATTTCTATTGATTCTTCGTCGCGCGTAAATTTTGTGGCGAACGCCGTGTCGTAAAACGCGGGGGTCAAAATCCTGTATGAAGCCGACGCAAGCCCTTCCATTATTGTTCCTGCGAAATCAATAAATTCATTGTCGCCCGCATACGACGACGGAATTGTGAGCATAGGATAAAACGGATAAGCGTAAACGCTGTAATTCGGCTGTGATTCGCTGAATTTCGGAATTGGGACGATACCGAAGTCGTCTTCCATAAGATGCCTGTAATCCATTACGATCCCAACGTCTATATCTGTGAAAAGCACAGTATTGCTTATAAATTTATCGTAATATACGTACTCGTACGCCGACGAACGCATAACTCCGCCGACAGTCCCTATGTTCCATGTCGCGATTGTGGCTGTCTTGTCGCCTATGATTTCAGTTATTTTACTGTAAACCGATTCTATTCTCTCCGTTACGGAAGTCAGTACGAAATCTCCGTTATTATCTCTTGTAACTAATTTTTCGCCTGAAGCCGAAAACATAGCGTCGCATACAGCGGGAGAAACGCTGAATCCGTACTGGTCCGCAAAGTTTCTTGAACCGTCGCCGTCAAGATCCCTGTATAAATCTCTTGCAACTGAATACAATTTATCAAAAGTCCACGTCCCGTCGCGTACGGACTGGTAAAGCCCGGATATATCGACGTCGTTGTTCTGAGCGACGATTTTATTCACGCCGAAAAGATGGGTAAACACCGATACGGACGTGCTTATGTCTCCCATTATCCCGTATAATTTATTATTTATCGTAAAATCCCGGACGACATTTGTATCCCAATATTTTTTCTCTAAATTCAAATCGGGGACTTTATTTAAGTCAAGAAACATATTCTGCTGAGAAAGATTGCCGTAATCTCTTATAATAACCCATGCGGCAGAAAAATCCACAGTCCCTGCGGCGACGTTGTTTTTTATCGAATTTATTATATTAGCCGTTTGCCTGTCTGTTATTTTTACATTAAACCGTTCCTCTACTTCGAGGTTGCGTTTATATACAGCGTCATTCACGAGGTCGCCGTTCATACCCTCGACGCATACGTCGTAAAAATGCCTGAACGCCGGGTCGGGATTTACAAGAATCACGAACTCTTTGCCGTTAAAATTTTTTTCCGGTAACTCGTCTTTTCCTGCCAAATCTTCGGCAGGGGCGGCATTGCCGTACTCTTCCTGACCTTTATTGGCGTTATTGCCCTCGCCATCGGCGGCATTATTGCCGTCATTATTAACGCTTTCTCCGTCATTGCCGCATGAAAACAGGCACAACGCCGCAATTAATAATATCGCAATAATAAATATAATATAATAAAATTTTTTTATATTTATATGTATGTTCATAATCAAATCCTTCCTGTGTTTATGTTTAATTTGTTTTATACATGATTAAAATATCATATATATTGATTTTTGTCAATAAATTACGCAAAATTCGCTAAGATTATTAATATTCTCTCAATATTTAGATGATAAAATAAAGTTTTACAAAATAAACAAAGAGTAATAAAATATAAAAGGGGGATTTCTAAATTAACTTATGATAGAAATTTCAAACCTTGTTAAAAAATACGGCGTGAATATAGCCGTGAACAATGTTTCATTTAATGTGGAAAAAGGCGAAATAGTCGGGTTTCTGGGACCTAACGGAGCAGGGAAAACCACTACTTTAAATATCCTTACCGGTTATCTTTCGTCAACGACGGGCAGCGCGAAAATAGACGGCATAGATATTCTCGACAATCCGACCGAAGCTAAAAAAAGAATTGGATTTTTGCCCGAACAGCCGCCGCTTTATCTTGACATGACCGTAAAAGAATATCTGAACTTCGCATATAACTTAAAACATTGCAGGCTCAACAGGGTCAGACATATAAATGAAATCTGCGAAGTGGTGAAAATAACGGACGTTTACAACAGAATGATTAAGAATTTATCCAAAGGGTACCGCCAGAGGGTAGGGATTGCGCAGGCTCTCGTAGGAAATCCGAAAGTTTTGATTTTCGACGAGCCTACGGTCGGTCTTGACCCTAAACAGATAATCGACATAAGAAATTTGATAAAAGCTCTCGGCAAAGAACACACTATTATATTATCTACGCATATATTGCCGGAAGTTCAGGCTATATGCGACAGGATAGTCATAATCAACAAGGGCGAAATTGTTGCAAACGAAAAAACCGAAGATATAGCAAAATCCATCATGTCCTCGCGCCGCCATATCGTAAGGATAAGCGGACCTTCGACCGAAGCGCTTGATTTTTTAAGAAACACGGAAGGCATATTATACGCCGAAATTTTAAAGGAACAAAGGGACAGCGAGTCTACTTCTTATCTGATCGAAGGTCAGCCCAATAAGGACATAAGAAAAGATTTGTTTTTCGCCATGGCGGAAAAAGGCTGGCCCATTGTCGGACTTGAAAACGTCGGCATGAGCCTTGAGGATATATTTATCAAGCTTATCACCGCCAAACCCGGAAAAAATCAAGCCGTGCGGCTTAATTCGGCGGACGGCGAGGTTGTTGTCGATA
>WQXD01000463.1 GCA_009785015.1 Oscillospiraceae bacterium
GACTAAATTGACGCCGATAGACATATTCGCGGACTTGAACACCGCGATTTTTTGGGAATATGATTTGATCAGCGTCAATTCTTCGGGCGTGTGGCCCGTAGGCGCGATAACTATTGGGGTTTGGGATTTTTCCGCGTATTCAAGCATGATATTCACCGCGTCGTGCCAGGTAAAATCGATTATAACATCGGTTTTTTCTTTATAATCCGAGGGTTTTATAAAAATCGGGAAATTCGGATTTACCGACGCGGGTTTTTTGTCTATCCCCACAGTTATCGTAAATTCTTCGGGTTTTTCGGCGACCGCCTCGATTATGGCGCGCCCCATTCTGCCGTTATAACCGGCGAGCATTATTTTCATGATATTTTTGTTTTCCTTTCGTGTTTATATTATTTTAAAAGCAGTTCGTAAGTGAATTTCCGCATCGACCGTTTCATAAAAACAAAGGCAAGCGCCGCCAAAACCGCCCCGAAAATCAAAAGATACAGCGCGCTGATAAAAATTACCCCGGTAAACTGGACTACGATAACGAGCATCAGCGGCATAATCAGAAAAAGTGAGCGGGTTTGGGATTCTTCCACCGTTTTCGCTTTTGCCGACCCGCCTACAATCAACGTGATTGCAAGCAGCGAGACCGCGGGGGATACAAGCAGCATCATGACAAGCCAGCTTAAATCGGGAAGGAGCATACTTCCGGCGGTTAATATGGCCCCTGTTTCGACCGTTACTATCATTACAAAAAACGACGCAAACGAAACAGTCATGCTCAGCAAAAACGAGGCCCATACCTTCGAATGAAATATTTGTTTCAGCGAGAGCGGGCAGTACAGCAGCGTTTCCAATGTCCGTTTTTCTTTTTCGCCGACAAAAGAGCTCGCCGCCATAACCGTTGACGCCAAAATGGGGATGAGCAAAAAAAACATCGGCATCATATAATTCAGTATAAGCGATATAAGGGCGGTATTCATATCGTCGAACTGTTTACCTGCCGGGACCATCAAGTCAAATAATTCCTGTATTTCGCCCATTTCCCCTTCGGGTATAAAATAAAACATCAAAATAAACATAGCCGGGAAAATTACCGTAAACACAAACGGCACGATGAGCAGCGAAATAAAAAGCTGTTTATTGGACACAATACCCATAAAATCCTTTTTTATTACGGCGGCTTGCATCGAGTTCACCATTTATACATCCCCCCTTCTTTTTTCAAGCAAAGCAAAATAAATTTCTTCCAGCGACAGCCTGTGCGACGAAACATGGTAAACGCTGCCGCCCTCCTCCACAATGCGCTTTACAGCGGCCGGGATCTCGTTTTCGGACTGCACGTTGATTTCATAATCTTTTTCGCCGGTTTTTATATTTACAACCATACCCGGAAAAACAAGCGCGCGCAATTCGTCTATGCTGCCCGCCGCAAGCAAAACGCCCTCGTCGATAAGCCCGTACGAAGTGCATATCTCCTGCGCGTACCGCAGCTGGTGCGTGCACAAAAAAACAGTGGCGCCTTCGGTTTCCGCAAGGTTTTTGATCATTTTGTTCACGCCCATCACGCTTTCGGGGTCGAGCCCTGAGGTCGGCTCGTCCAAAAACAGGATTTTGGGGCCATGTATCATAGCCCGCGCGAGCGAGAGCCGCTGGCGCATACCCGTGGAGTAAGCGCCGAGCTTCCGGTCTTTCGCGTCGGCGAGTTCCAGCCGGTCCAATAAATCCAGCGCGCGTTTTTTACCTTTTGCGGCGTCCATGCCGAACAAAGCCCCGTAAAAAACTAAGTTCTGGAACCCGGTCAGGTGGTCGTACATCTGCGCGTGTTCCGTCAATACGCCGGAAAACTGGTGCATTTGCGCAGGTTCGAGCGAAGGGTCGACGCCGAACACCCGGCAGGCCCCTTCGGTTGGCGACAGCATGCCGTTGAGCAGCTTGACCGTAGTGGTTTTCCCCGACCCGTTGGGGCCCAAAAACCCGAAAACCTCGCCTTGCTCCAAAGAAAAGCTCACGCCGCCGACCGCTTTCTTCCCGCTCGGGTATATTTTTACCAGATTTTCCGCAACCACCGCTTTCATATCATCCTCCCAAAATGTTATTTTATTTGAAATTTATTATTCAACAAAATAAAACACATCTTCAAGCCGTACAACCAATTCCGGCATAGATACCGGTGAAAATTCTTTTACTATTTCGGTTTTTTCATCAAATTTTCTCGTGAATTTTTCGGATTTGACATAGGCGTATGATTTATAATGCTCGTATTTTCGGTCGTCCGCCAATAAATATATATCTATCGTAAAAAGCTCCCACGTAACAATCCAATATTCTTTAATCCCGATTTCCGCGTACTTTTTCATCTTTTTACCTAAATCTAAATTTCGCGTTGAATTGGATAAAACCTCAATCACTATCAACGGAATATTTCTGTTGGTATTATAACAAAAAACCATTACGTCCGGTTCAAGGAAATTGTTTTCATCGATATAAAGATTCGCGTCAAATCTTGATATACAGCGTTTTTTCTTTTTTTTGAAATAATCGTTGAATAAATTGGTTATATTGGCTTGAACATCTCTATGTTCATCGCTTGGAGCCGCCATCAGATATATTTGACCGTCTATTTTTTCTTCTTTGAATGAATCGTAATTAATATAATCCTGCATAAATTTATTCTCCCCTTTTTAAAATATAAAATATATAAACGGGTTATACGATCCCACGACTAACGAAAACACGCAGTATGCCAGCGCGGCGACCGACGCTATGTCGATTATAGCCTCGCCGACGGGGCTGTCCGTTAAAAACGCCTTGACATATCTTGAAACCGGCATCGAGCAAATTATCCCCGCGAGAATCGCAATAAGATACGGGAGCTGCACGATTTCGTTTTCCGCGAGCA
>WQXD01000464.1 GCA_009785015.1 Oscillospiraceae bacterium
CAAAATCAATAAACATATTCGGGATTTCCACTTTTAGTTTTCTTTCAGGCTCTGCCGCCGACGCGTTTAAAAATATAGGCATAACGTCGGTTTGCGATGTATCCAAAACGGGAGGCATAACAAAGCGTATCTGATCCGACAGTTCTTTGTAAATTTCGTCACCTATCTGATAGTTTTGCTGAATCTCCCGCAGTTTATAGCCGAATATCGCCATAGCGCATATAGACAGCATTAATATAAACCGTACTATAAATCTGTTTCGCTTTTTCTTATTCTTCATGTTCAATTTCTGTTTCCTTTCCGCTTCGCCTGCAGATAAGAAGGTAACCTGCGCTTCCCAGCATTATAATAATGGCTCCGTAAAACAGGACAGTATATAATGTTGTCGGGGATTCATCGCCGGTTTTGGGACTGTTTTTAGGGTTGTCAGGGGTATTATCCGGTCCCGGCGGATCATAATCATTCGGTTCTTCAAATAAAGGGGGCGGTATATTATCATCGGGGGGCGTTATCGTATCGGGAGGCGTTATCTCGTTAGGAGGAACCGTTGTTTTTTCGGTATGTGGCGGAGGCGTCATCTCGCCGGGAGGATAAGTTGTCTCAACCGGAGGCGTCACTTCGACAGTGGGAGGCGTTATCTCAATCGGCGGAGGCGTTGTTTCGATAGGGGGAAATGTTGTCTCACCGGGAGGAGGAACCTGAGTGGCAGGCGGTATCTCGCTTGGCGGCGTCACTTTATCAGGCGGAGGCTGCGTTGTTCCCGGTGGATATATAGGCGGCGGCGACGGCGGAATTGGCGGCGGTTCCGGCGGTATATAATTTACTTTGGGGTAAGATTCGACACTGTAAATCCAATCCTCGGTATTTTCAGGGTAAGGCACCTGAACCAGATACGGCGTCATAATATATCCGTAAGATAATGTGACGTTCTGCGTTACCAGATATACGCCGGCTTCCAAACCGTGAAAAACAGCAATTCCGTCCGGTCCTGTTCGCTGTGAAACTCTCTTTATATTATTTTTTGACGCGTATGCGTCAAATTCCGCAGACACAGATTTGTTTTGGTCTGCGATTATTTCGCCGGTTAAAATAATTCCCAAATCATTAAATTCATCAGTGAGGATATAGCTGCCGGCAGACTGCAGTTTAGCGACGCGGCAAATTCTCACATCAAAACGGTTCAACGGGTTATCGTTATATGTCAGTATTATTATCAATTCCCCTTTTCGATCCAGATCAAGTTCTGACGGTATCGGCGCAGCGTAAACGCTTGGCAGTAACTGCCCAACGCACAGCATAAGTATCATGATCATAATTAACCGTTTTATCATTGGCTTTCCTCTCTTTTCTTCGGTATGCCTTTTCCGGCATTTTTAATAGTAGTTGTTATTATATCGCGATAACGGGAGTATAATAATAGCGACATAATCAATGTAAATACAATCAGTATATCCAGTATGTCTGACGCTATGTTTTTTACTTCGCCGTCGTTTTTTATCTTTTCGTTTTCGGTTTTCATCAATTTTTCCTCTGTTATTTTGTCTCCGCGAATCAGCAGTCTGTGGCTGTTGATTCCATAGGGTGTGCATGTCATGAGCGTAACATAACTATAACCGGGTTCGGGCTGCAGCAAAGAAGTGTTGTCGGGCAATACTGTGGCTATGTTATTTACCTGATAAGTGAATTTTTTGTCCAGTACGAACAAATCAAAAGTATCGCCCATTTTTAGCAAATGCAGTTTGTCGAACAGAGACGCTGTGGGATGCCCGCTGTGCGCGCTAAGCACTGTATGGTCGCCTTCTCTGCCGATGGGAAGCGCGGTGTTTGGTATATGTCCGATTCCTTTGTCGAGGACATCGTTTGCTACGCTGTGATAAATTGGAAGGCGTATGTCCAGCGACGAAATTTCAAGATAACCGATAATATTGTTTTTGTTCAAAACATCTTGATAATCCTCTAATACGGCGGGTTTTCCGTCTTTTGACACAGCCTCCAGTTCCTGATTATACGCCAGAGCATTTTCCCATTCTTTCCGGATAGCTTCTTCGTTCATTTGCGCCACGCTCAGATGATAATCTTCGATAACTTCAGTTTGCGCCCATGCCGACAACATTTTTCCCAAAACCGGATAGAGCAGTATGGCGATGCCGCCAATCACTAAAACGTAAATAACAATCCGAAAAAGCCATTTTATTTTTTTGCTTCTCTTTTTGCCGGTCTGTTTTTTTTTGCTGCGGCTGATTTCATGCACTGCTTTTTCAGACATACACCCTCTCCTTTTCCCGATATAATTGACGGCGCCCCATATACGGACTTATGGGACGCCGCCCGATTCTTTGTTATACGCTTATATTAATTGAATTTTCTGCCGGGTCTTATTCCTGAATGTCGCTATTGTAATTTTCACGGTTTTTTCTTGTAATAATTCCGAAAACCACTCCGGTTCCGACCAATCCGCCGCCGCCAAGGACGAACAGCAGGGTGCCGATTCCGCCTGTAAACGGTAAATCAAATTTGTCGTTGACTACGTTAATCATATTTCCTATTTCGTGGCTTAACTCGTCTACTATGACTGGGAACGGAGCTTTCAAAATGTTATAGGGTTTCCCATCTTCGCCTATCGGAGCTTTAGTTTCTACTATCCAATATTCGCCGTATGCGAGTCCGAAGAAATGAACCAAACCTGCAGTATCGGAAATTACTGTCCAGTCATGTGAATCTTTTTGACCGTCCGGGTGGGTAATGGCATTAGTACCTGCGAGAGCGTCTTCTCTGGTAGGATAAATCTTGAATTCTGCGCCTTCGAGTTCTCTGCCCTCTTTATCGACTTTTCTGAGAATCACGCCGCCCATATGTACTTCGGGAGTATTTG
>WQXD01000465.1 GCA_009785015.1 Oscillospiraceae bacterium
AAAGCTCCTTTGACAATATCATACGGAGGCGATATTCTTTGCGACAAATAACGCAGAGACGCGCCGAGCTCCCCGTCGGGACCGCCGTATTGCGTGATTATCGCCTTAGCTAATTTCGCGTTTGTTTGTTTTATATTCACGGGGTATTGCAATTTTTTATCATAAGTCCACATAAATTTATTAAAAATTCTCCTTTGATTTTTTTATTTTTATTTTTTCCGGTCTTTATTCTTCGTTAAATTCGTTTTCCCAGGGCCACGGTCCGTCAATCCAGCTCCATCTGTCCGCACCCGCGGGCAGTTTTGGCGTGAGAGGCCCATATCTGCTCTCATATTCTCTTTTCAGAGTGTTATATTTATTCTGATAATATTCGTAATGCTTCAGCGCGTACATATCTGTCGGATGCGTGTCAAGATACAGGTGAAGATCGCCGAGCATAAATCCTGCTTTTGATACTTTTATCATCAATGCCGCACGGTTTCTGTCTGTTTTATTTGTTTTGCCTGTTGATTGCTGCATTCTTCTCATATTATTTATATTATTTATATTCATCATGATTTATCTGCCTCCCCCTAAAAACGGTTTATTCAGGCAGGGAAATATCGTGCCGGCGGAAAACGCCGTATCTTCGTCATATATTTGTTCCCATTCCTGCATCGGCACCGAGCAAATGCCCAGCCCGGGCGCGCATGCGCGCATTTCTTTTTTTATAGCCTGATTTTCCTCTCTGTCAAATAAAGTGTGAGCCGTCATTTCGTTTAAGATTCTTTCCAATGTTTTTATCTCTCCTTAATATTTGTTATATTTTTTTATGTTTTTTGTAGGGAATGCCCATTGGGCATTCCGCGGACGCGGTTCGCACGGTCCGGCGGACGCGCAATGCGCGCCCCTACTTATATTATAATCGCCGCACCAAAAAAGCGTGCGATTTCATTTAATTTTGCCTCACTTTAGCGACAAAAAATACTTGACTATATATCGAATATATGATAACATGTTAATGTGTGTGTTTAAATAAATTTAAAAATCAAAAATCAAAAATTTAAAATTACGGAGGTACATAATTTTTATGAGTAAAACTACCTGCGCGTTAAGGACGCGCTTTATGATCGTGTTATTTTTAATGCTGGCTGTCCTGACCCTGACCGCCGCCAACCGCGCCGACGTTGCGCCTATTATCACCGACGACGGGCAAATCTTTGTTCCGTTGAGATTAACAAGCGAAACCCTCGGCTACACCGTCACATGGGAAGACGCGACAAAAACAGCTTTTGTACATATCGGCGACGATTTCACAGCAGATTTTGATACCATAAACAACGAATATGTTTCGCTTATCTCGGGCACGACTTATGTCTGCGTAGAATATCTGGCTGAAACCCTCGGCGTATTTTACGCGCAGACCGGCGAAGAGCTTTACGCGCTTTGGTTCATCGACGATCCCGACGTGGACATAATGATCGCGAATCTGGAAATAATCACGGAAACCCCCAGAGTATTCGGCGACGAGAATATAATCGCCTCGCGTGATTTTATCTTTGATTATCTCGAAGAGCTCGGCTACGACGCAGAGATACATGAATTTTCAATGGAAACCTGGATTTGGAATCCCGAAACCGAAGAAGGAGAAGTCGCGGAAATTACCGGCTATAACGTTATCGGCATAAAACCCGCCGACAGCCTCAGCGATACCGGGGATATACTTGTCCTCGGCGCGCACTACGACACGGTTGCCAGAACCCCCGGCGCAAACGACAACGGCTCCGGCACGGTCGCCGTACTTGAGATTGCCAGACTGATCGCCGATTTGCCGTCCGACACCGAAATACGCTTCGCTTTATTCGACGGCGAAGAAATGGGCTTGCTGGGCGCGTACTATTATCTTATGTCGCTCGAAGAAGAAGAGCTTGACAGAATAGTGGGCATGATAAACTTTGACATGTTCGCCTCGACCCATGAGTCGGCTATAAATCTGCGTCAGATCATAACGGTCGACGGCAGCCCGAACTATCTGACCGAAATGTTCCCCGAATATGAACTCAGAAGCGGGACCGGCTCGGATCATACGCCCTTCTCGGGACAGGCTATACACGCAATAAGCTTTACCTGCATGGATTCGGTCTGGAGCGACGTTTATTATCATCAGCCGACAGATACCATCGAAACTATCTGCCGCGAAAAATTATTCATGGCTGTTGACCGCGGGTCAAAAGTAGTCGCGAAATTCATGTGCGATTCGACCGCATCGTATGATTGGGTAAATAATATTGAGATCGACCGCGAAACTGTTTATAAAATCGACTTTACGAAATTCGGCGGGCGCATACCGTTATTTAATTATATGGATTTCGGATATTGGGCGGCTGAAAACGAAATCGTCGCGGCGCAGTTTTTAGTGAGAATGGGCTTTGAGGATGGCGGACGCGGTTCCATGTCGTTCAAAGCGTCCTACGCCGCAATGATCGACTGGTGGGGAACGGTTCTCGAAACCCACTTCGAAGCCGGGCAGTGGGGCGGAGTAGAAGCTATCAGGGCTGTTATCGAAAACGAAGCCCAATTTGCCGCGATAAATAAAATCCTTGATGAGAAATTTACGGCTATACCGTTCAACGAAGAAGATTTATATGAATCCTATCCGTATTACGGCATTGACGAAGACGGCGAAGAAGTAATGGTCATAAGCAGATATTTAAGAGTAGAACCCGCGCTTCTTGAATTAATGGAAAACGCCGCAGGTATCTGGAAAGATAATTACGGCACCCGTTATATTCTCACAAAAGACGCATTGGTTTTAACGCAGTATAATGTTTCAAGATATGTTGAAGTTGTTGACGGCGTTCCCGTCGGTTTGTCAGAGAAAGAACAGGA
>WQXD01000466.1 GCA_009785015.1 Oscillospiraceae bacterium
CAAGAAAAACCTAAGCAGCATAGCAATATAGGCAGAGCAAAAAGCGTCTTGAAGCGGGCGCGATGCTACCGGTAATGACTTCGATGGAAGTCATAGGTAGTGAAAGTCAAACGGAAGCAAGGTAGTACGCGAAATCTTTCGAGGTACGCGAGAGACTTGCCAGTACGATTGAACCCCCTGCCAAAAAGGCATGGGGAGCTTCAGCTGTGATATACTTTACTTAAGCAAATACACTAAAGATGATACTTTGAAAGCGGGGGGATGTTTTTTGGCCACAGGCAAAAAGAGCGGCATAGACTACGCGGGCGGGGTCGATCTGTTCGAAGGCCTCAACGACAAGCAGGGCGAGGCGGTCGGCGCCACCGAGGGGTACTACCGCATAATCGCGGGGGCGGGTTCCGGCAAGACCAGGACCCTGACCCACAGGTTCGCCTATCTGGTGCGGGAGCTCGGCATCTCGCCCCAGAATATACTCTGCGTCACCTTCACCAACAAGGCCGCAAACGAAATGCGCGGCAGGATAAAACGCTTGCTGGGCGACGGCTATGATTCGGGGCTCATCACCACGTACCACGGCTTCTGCGTGAAAGTTTTGAAAGAAGACATAAACCGCTTGTTCTTCCCCTCGAATTTCAAGATTTTAGACGTCTCCCGGCAGAAAAAAATCATAGACGAGATATACTCCGAGTACGAGATAAAATTGGATTACAGCTCTTTTGAAAAAACCCTGGAATATATATACAGGGAAAAGGCGCGCCTCGACTATATCCCCATGATGACCGACCCCGCGTATTCATTCTCCCAAAACAACGCGGTCGGGCTCGAGGAAAAAATATACATAAAATACTTGGAGCAGCAAAAAAAAATATACGGCCTGGATTTCAACGATCTGCTCTATTTTGTGATATATCTATTCTCTAACAACGGGGACATACTCGAAAAATGGAAATCGAAACTGCACTATATCCAGGTCGACGAATTTCAGGACAGCAGCAAAAAAGAGCTGGACATCATCAATATGCTGACCAAGGGCAACAACAACCTGTTCGTGGTGGGCGACCCGGATCAGAACATATACGAGTGGAGAAACTCCGACAACCGTTTTTTGGTTCATTTCGACAAAAACTACCCTGATGTAAAGACGATATTTCTGACCCAGAACTACCGTTCCACGCCCGAAATTCTGTCTGTCAGCAACAGCCTGATAGAGAAAAACCAGAACAGGGTAAAAAAGGATCTGTTCACCAAAAACCAAAGCGGCCGCCCCGTCGAGCACATCCATCTGAAAAACGAGGAAGAAGAGGCGAAGTGGATTTCGGATAAAATAAAAAGCGTCGTCAAATCCGGCGCCGTGTACAGCGATATAGCGATACTGTTTCGGGCCGCCTATGTGTCGAGGTTTATCGAGGGGGCGCTGTACAGGGAGGATATACCGTATATAATCCACGGCGGCGTGAGGTTTTTTGACCGCATGGAGATAAAGGACGCCGTCGCCTTTTTGAAACTGACCGCGGAAAACGACGACGAGGCGTTTTTGCGGATTGTAAACGTGCCCAAAAGGCAGATCGGAAAAACGCGGGTGGATTTTTTGAAAAACATCCAAAAAGACCTTCTCGCGGAAGTCGGGATGATAAAAAGCCTCTTTGAGATTCTGTGCGATAATTTCGAGCACCCGGTTTTCGGCGGCACCCAGGCGCGGGAATTTGTGGATATAATAACCGAGTTCAGGGAAAAGTCAAAGGACCCGAAAACCAAAATCTCGGATCTGCTGAACGGAATTTTGGAAAAGACGGGCTACAAGGCGTATATAACAAGGAGCGGAGATATGGAGCGCTTCGACAATGTGACGGAGCTGCTGGCCTCGGTCACCGAGTTTGAGCTGCAGGCGGGGGAAGATGTGAGCCTGCCCTCATACCTTCAGCAGCTCGCGGTCATATCGGACTACGAGAGCGAGAGAAACCAGAACTGCGTGAAGCTCATGACGATCCACTCCTCAAAGGGGCTCGAATTCCCCTTTGTCATAATAGCGGGCATGACCGACGGGGTGTTCCCCTCGAGGCGCACGCTGGAGGAGCGGCGCTCAGACGGGCTGGAGGAAGAGCGCAGGCTGTGCTACGTCGCGATGACGAGGGCGATGAAAGAGCTGTACATGGTCGAATCCGAGGGCAACACCTACGGCGAATTAAAAAAACTCCCCTCAAGGTTCATATACGACATAGAGCAGTCCCATCTGAAAACCGTGGGCGTGGTGCCGGCGGATGTGATTAAGGATTTGGCGCTCAGGGTAAAGCAGGCCGGAGGCCAAAAAGATAAAAAACCCGCCGCGCCCTTCGGACCCGTTCTGATGCCGGCTTCGCAGAGAAAATACAAAAAAGGCGACCGCGTCACGCACAAGGCATTCGGCCCCGGCGAAATCGTGGACATAGACGAAAAAAACGGCGATTTCGGCGCCTATATGATCAAATTCGCAAATTCGGACAAACCAAAGCCCATAGACGTCAACTTTCCCGGGCTCACCTTGGGGGAAGCCAGCGCGGATACAGGCGGCGCAGCTGCCCCGGCTTCCCCGGCCCCCCCGGCTCCTTCAGCCCCAACCCCGCCGGCCGCCCCCGCGCCGCTCCCCGTCAAAGCCGGCAAAAAGAAAAAAGCGCAGCGCGAGCCGGATATATTCGATTTGCCCGAAGACTCCGAAGAAGAAATCCCCCCGGTTCCCGCTCCCATTTCGCATACGGAGCCCAAGGGCCCCGAAATTCCCCCTGCCGGCGCCGAAGAGCCGGTAGAGGATTTGGATTTGGATGTGGAGCCGGAAGCCGGTTTTGCCCCGGTGGCGCTCTACGACGCCCCGCCGCAGATTTTATTCGACAAC
>WQXD01000467.1 GCA_009785015.1 Oscillospiraceae bacterium
ATCTTTGGCATATATCATAAGCGAAGTGAACGCGCTCCTGAATACCGTTCTCCGCAATTCGGCGTCGCGCGGGTCGTTAAGCGTGAACGGCGAATCAAAATGAATATCGGCGCAGTGTATTATTTTTACCATTGGGTTTTTAATACCTCCTTTTGCGGGCGATTAATAATCGCCCCTACAATATCCCTATAAACGACGCGTGGGTTCCCCTGTTTTCGCCCTGCCGCCTGTGCGAGAAATATTTATCCGGCTCACAGCAGGTGCAGTCGGGCGAAATCTCTATGTTATTTTCGTCTAATAATTCTGATAAAAGCATCTTGTTTATGCCCTTTAAATCGCACATATATTTATTATTATTTTTTATATCTTTTTCTGTAAAATATATCTTCACGCGTTCGCCCAATATATTTACAAAATTCCCGTAAAAATCGTCCGAAACTTCGTAGCAGCATTTTGATATGCACGGCCCTATTGCGGCCTTTAGTTTTTTTGGATTTATCCCGTAGATTTCCTGCATTTTTAAAATCGTCTTGATCTGCAGTTTATCTATCGTCCCGCGCCAGCCGCAATGAGCCGCGCCTATGATCTTATGATCGCAATTTTCTTCGTCCCAAAACAATATAGGCACGCAGTCGGCTGTTCTCACAGACAGCAAAATCCCGGGGATATCCGTTATCATAGCGTCGCCGCTGCGCGGGGCGTCCGCTATATTCCCGCCGCACACTATTATATTATCCCCGTGCGTTTGCTTCGCGTATATTATATTATTGACAGAAAATCCGAGACTCCCCGTGATTTTTTCATATTCTTTTTTATCTTTTGTAAAATCACCGCCAAAGTTCGGCAGCTTTGCCATGAATAATTTCTTAATCTTCTTCAACAAACTCACCGGCGAAATCTTCCGCCGCCTCCATGCCCTGATTTATATAAATATAAGCGCACTCCGATATAATATCCCGGTCGATATAACGGCCGCGCGCGGCTCTCGTCACATACGCGTTAAGATATTCCAAAAATATATAATCTATTTTCTCTATGCCGACCGGTAAATTATTCGCCCTCTGGAAAATCTCGACCGCGTTAACCGTAAGTTCGGTGCATTTCGCAGAAATATTATCGGGAGAAATATAGCCCATTATTGCGAGCCTCTGATTTAACGCGAGCACGGCATTATTCTCCGCGTCTTTTTTTACAGCCCTGCAATTCACAAAATTAAGCTGCCCGGGATTTATTCTTTCGACGTCTTTATATTCGGGCGATATTTTTATATCGGGCATGACGCCGATATTATTATATCTCGTGCCGTTCGCCGATATCGCCTCAAGCGTCGTGAATATCGCCGTATCCCTGTTTGCCAGGGTGAAATAATTCTGCCCGACGCCCTTGCCCGCGGTTTTCTCGCCGATTATCGCCGCGCCGGTCAATTCGCTCAACGACAACGCGAAAAGCTCCGCCGCGCTCGCGCTGTGATTATTCACAAGCACGCAGAGTTTTTCAAATTCAAACCCTATACCCGTAGATTTTATACTGTTCATATCCCCGCTTTTATCTATCTCCGAGAGTAAAACAATATCTTTGTCCGTCACGAACAAATTCAGGCAGTCGATCATAAGATAAAGATACCCGCCTAAATTATTGCGCAGATCAAGTATCACGTTTTCGATCCCGTATTCTTTCAGATCGCCCAAAAGATAATATAAAATATAGACCATCGCCGTATCGTGAAAGTCATCAATAGTGATCACGGCGATTTCATTGTCATTGATTTCGGTGATCTCAAAATATACCGACGGCGACGCTACGACAGCCTTGCCCATTGAAACCGTTACATATTCTTCCTCGCCTCTTTTAACCGTGATTTCTATAATGCCGGACGAGGCCAAAAGATGCGAAACCGCGTTCATGCCGAGCCCGTCTAATATTACGCCGTCTATTTTAATAATCTCGTCGCCGGGTTTAAGCCCCGCGCGCATAGCCGGCGAATTCGGGAATACCTGCAATATTTTTGTGTTATACGCATGCCCGTTGGACAAATTTTTCCCGCTGATCCTTATGCCGTAGCCGACAAAAGTATTGCCCAAAGACACACCGCCTGAATTATTATCGGGGCCAAACGGATAATACGCCCCGTAATTATCATTTGACGTAAGCAGGGCGCGTCCCAAATATGTCAGCAGCCCGGGATGATCCGCCAAAAGATTTGAGAGCATCGCATCTATCGCCTCTTCGCGGGTCACATCGTACAGGCTGTATTTGACATACAGGTCAATAAGCTCGTCCAGCCACGGGTGTATCAGAAACAGCGGCTCGCCGCTCTCTATCTCGATTTCTATATCAATTTCGGTTCCTATCTCATCGGTATAAACCGCCGCCGCAATAATATTGCAGCAAAACAGAACGCACAATAAGACGCATAACGTCTTTTTAAAAAATTTATTTTTTATATTTCCCATTTTATATTTATATCTCCTTTGTTTTTTTCTTAAGTTGTTTTACGGTCTTAGTCATATCATTATAAGTTTGTTTGCCCAAAATAAAAGCAATACCGCTTATAACCGCGACGGCAAGGGCAATATATCCTAAAATATTACACCAAAATTTAGACCAAAATAATGATTTTTTACAGTTCTCATATCTATGCATGATACCGTTTCCCCAAAATTCACGTATTAAATCTTCTGTGTCCCTGACTCCCTTATCTTTTTGACCAATGATATACCAATGCGACGTTCCTGATTTCAAGCAAATATCTAATTTTTCCCGGAACGACGCCATATCGTATGGTATCCGGTCCATGTGCGGTTCTAAAAGAACACTGATTTCCGATTCGGTTCTGTTGACAAACTCAAATAATCCTATAAA
>WQXD01000468.1 GCA_009785015.1 Oscillospiraceae bacterium
CACGCGCGAATTTTGGCGTTCCGGTTGCGATTAACGCGATATTTTCAAGCGTATTAAACAGAATTTTAAAGATTCTTATTGCCCGTGACCGTCCCGATATATTAAGACTGGTTGCCGAAACGGGATACGGATTTCCAAGCGGACACGCTATGAACAACGCGGCTTTATACGCAATCGTTATATTTATAGCTTTCAGGCAGACGAAAAATAAAAAAGTGCGGATACCCGTTTTGTTGTGCGGAATTATGGCGACGTTTTTAATTGGCGTAAGCAGGATTTATTTAGGCGTACACAACGCAGGGGACATACTGGCGGGCTGGATAATGGGAGTAACCGCCGCTTTGCTTGCTGACACGGCATACACGGCACTTTTACAAAAAACAACGCATACTTAAATCTAAATAATTATATAAATTTAATAAAATGAAAGGCGGTTATGAAAAAATGGAGTATGTACTTCAATCTGAAAAAGTATCAAAATCATTTGGCGGAAAAATGGCTGTTGACAATGTTTCAATCAGCGTTTGTCAAGGGGACATTTATGGATTTATCGGCGAAAACGGCGCGGGTAAAACGACATTTATGCGAATAGTGTGCGGATTGGCTGCGCCGACAGGGGGCGAAATAACGCTGTTCGGGAGCCGCGACCTTGTATCGCAGAGGCATAAAATAGGCTGTACTATAGAAAATCCCGCGTTATATCCGGTAATGACGGCGATGGAAAATATGGAGACGCAAAGATTACTGCTCGGTATTACGGACAAAAACATATCGGCTAAATTATTAGAAGTCGTGAATCTCAATTACACGGGAAAGAAAAAAGCGAAGGATTTTTCGCTCGGTATGAAACAACGCCTGATGGTAGCTCTGGCGCTTTTGGGAGACCCGGAGTTTCTTGTACTGGACGAACCTACAAACGGTCTTGACCCTATGGGCATTAAAGAAGCGCGCGATTTATTTCAAAGGCTTAACGAAGACAGAGGCATAACGATATTGGTTTCAAGCCATATACTCGGCGAACTTGAAAAAATAGCTACCCGTTACGGCGTTATCAGCAACGGTAAAATGGTGGACGAATTTCAGGCGGACGAATTGAACAGCCGCTGCGGGAAAAACCTGTTGATTTACGCAAGCGACCCCAAAGACGCAAAAGAAATAATCGACCGTATGTTTACCGACGCGAAATTTGAGCAAACGCCGGAAAACGCCGTCCGATTGAAAGGTCATATCGAAGACGCGGGTCTTATCAACGAACAGCTTGTAAAAGCCGGGATTACGGTAAACGCGCTGATACCGGAAGGTGAAAATTTAGAGGATTATTTCGTAAGTCTGATGGGAGGTAAGAAATATGCTTAATATAATAAAAACAGACTTTTACAAACTCAAAAAGAGTAAGGCGTTTTGGATTTGCGCCGCTCTGTGTATTGTATTCGGCGTGATGATGGTAATAGCGGTACAGGCGGACACTCAAATGGAACTGCGGTCGGGTTCGGGGCATGATTATGAACAGGCTCTCGCAATATCCGAACAAGCCGGCGGGGTATGGGCGTTGGGTCAATTTTTACCTATGAATTTCAGCGCGCTCATAGTCGGCATATTTATTTCTGTATTTGTAACTTCGGAATTTTCCTACGGAACAATAAAGAATACTCTGTCGAGAGGCGCTGACCGGGCAAAAGTATTCCTGTCAAAATTTTTCGTGTGCGGGACTGCGGCTGTAATCATGCAAATTTTGTTTATCGCGGCGTTGATTGCGGCAGGTTCGGCTGTATGGGGTTACGACCCTCACGGCATAGCGTCGTTTGGAGGATTAATAAGCGTATTTTTATCGCAATTATTTGTAATAATCGGTTTTGCCGCTCTGTTTACGTTTATCTCAACTACTATACGCGCCAACGGCGGTTCGATTGCGGTAAATATCCTGTGTTCTACGGTGATTTCCAATTTATTCAGCGCGCTCGGTATGTTATTGGGAATTAAAATAGCTCTAAACGATTATTGGATTGGCGGGGTGGTTTCCAAACTGGCAACGGTAACGCCGGCATCCGGCGATACGGCGCACGGACTTATAGTAACGGCGGCTTGGGGGATTGCGTCGATTATTACCGGGATTGTATTATTCAAAAAAATGGACGTAAAATAAAAAAGTACGCTGTAATTATTATAAGTGGAATTTGGGAAAATATGTAGAAATATTCATAATTTTATATTATAATATTTAAATAATATCGGTCGATGGGCAATAGTTGATAGAGGTATAAAAAACATGGAAAATAAAAATCTTGATTACAATGAATATGTCGAAATAGCAGACGGCATATATTGGGTAGGCTTTTCAGACGCCAATGCCGGTTTTCACTGCAACCCTTATCTTATCACGGACAAAGACGAGGCTGTGCTGATTGACGGCGGAAGCCGAAACGATTTTAGTACGGTCATGCTGAAAATCATGCGAACAGGAACCGACCCCCGAAACATAAAACGGCTCATATACCAGCATTACGACCCTGATCTGTGCGGAAATATCCCTCATATGGAAGCGTTGATAAATAATGAAGAATTAAAAATCCTTTCGCATAGGGAAAATAATACATTTATCCACTACTATTCGACAAAAACACCCAAGGAATGTATCGAGCAGCTGAACTTTACTTACCGTTTTTCGAGCGGACGGGAATTAAAATTCATACGGATTCCGTTTGCCCATTCAACCGGGAGTTTTGTCACGTATGATACAAAAACAAAGGTGTTGTTCACCGGCGACCTTTTTGGCAGTTATGACGCAAACTGGAATCTGTATTCTTTGGTCGACGAAAGATGCGCGGACTGTCCGACGCATAAGATTTGCCCTGTTATA
>WQXD01000469.1 GCA_009785015.1 Oscillospiraceae bacterium
ACTTTATTGCCTGTGCCCCAATATCCGGCCGGTTCTATTTCAAGCCCCAGCAGGCTCTTGAATATCGTGGCGAGCATTGTCGCGATTAACCCTCCCGCAAACCCCATGTTGTAAAGGTTAAACCCGCTGTGCACTTTAACCGAGTCCGCGGAAATCACCGGGAAAATAAACCCCACGAAAAATCCCAGCAGAACCCCGGCGATTATTTCAACGGGGCGGCTGAACCTCCCTAAAAAAGCTATTTCGCTTATAGTCGGGCTGAGCGTCGCGACAAGCATTGCGGACAGATAAAAATTGGAAAAAGGCACCTTGCAGTATCTACTGAAAAGCCAAACGCCGATAGTCAGCGGCAGCATATTAAACACGTTTTTGCCGAAGAACGCGAACCCGAACGACATCCACAGCGCCATTATGCTGAGCCCGTTCGGTTTGATGCCAAGACGCAGCAGCATAATAACGCCCAAAATGCCGACTATCGACACATTGAGCAAAGTCGCGCCGACCCCGCCGATTTCTATGTAATCCGTGACTAAAATCGAACGTGACTGTATAATCCGCAAAAACCCGCCGAAAACTTCGTCCGGGCGCTCGGCGATAAAGGCAAGCGCAAAAAAACCTACGTTAATCGCAAGTATGAGCATAAACGGAAAATATTCGCGCGAACAATAGAAACGTATTTTTTTCATATATTTCTCCGTAATAATTTTTTCATCTTTTTAATTTATTATATAAAATATTATAAAATAAAACAATAGACAATTAGTGAACTGTCAGGGGAAATAATTAATATTTATGTTTTTTTCTGTTTTTAAGGACCGTAAAGGTCCGGTCTGCATGTTCGCGGCTTCAATATGCTGGAGTTTCGGCGGAATCTGCATAAAGTTTATACCGTGGGGCGCAATGAGCATTATAGGCCTGCGCGCGTTTCTTGCCGCGGTTGTATTTATTATCTGGCGGAGAAATATTAAAATAAATTTCACGGCCGGGAATATCCTTGCCGCGTTATGCCTGTCCGCGACGACCGTATTATTTGTGTTCGCCAACAAACTTACGACCGCGGCCGCCGCTATTTTGCTGCAATTCACCGCGCCCGTTTTTATAATATTGATTAACCTTATATTTTATAGAAAGAAACCGAAGCTCAGCGAAGTGACCGCCGTTTCAGTTACCATTTTGGGAATGCTGCTGTTTTTTGCCGGAAGTCTGGAAAGCGGCGCGTTATTGGGAAACATTCTTGCGATTGCCTCGGGCTTGACTTTTGCGGGAGTGTTTGTATGCAACAAAAGACAGGACGCAAACCCCGAACAGGCGCTGTTATTGGGATTTGTTATTAATTCTTTAATAGGGCTGCCGTTTGTTTTCTTTGAGGCGACGGCGGAATCGGTCGCCTGGGCTGCCGTAATATTTCTGGGAATCGTTCAGGTGGGGTTTGCCTATATATTTTTTTCAATGGGAATAAAAAGAACCCCGGCGTTGCTCGCCTGTCTTATTACTGCGATGGAGCCTGTCCTGAATCCAGTCTGGGTAGCGTTGGCGACGGGTGAAATTCCGGGGCCGTTCGCGGTTTTGGGCGGCGCGGTGATTGTGCTGACCGTCGTCGGATATAATATATGGGTTGAAAAGAAAAAAGTAAGTTGACAAACATAATATTATATGATATAATGCCTTAGTGTAAATTTTAACAAATGAAAATGAAAGGAAGTTATTATGAATAAAAAAATCAGTAAATTGCTTGCAATATTAATCGTAACAACTATGCTGGTATCTTCCCTCGCCTTATTTACCGGCTGTTCGGAGGACGACGGCGACGCCATCGTGATAGGCGTTCTCGCCCCGCTTTCGGGTTCGGAATCTTATTACGGGAACGATATGCTCCAGTCCTATAAACTTGCCGTCGATGAAATAAACGCGAAAGGCGGGGTATTGGGCCGCAAACTCAAACTTTATGAAGCCGACGACGCCTGCGACGCCAATATGGCGGCCACGGCAATATCAAAAATCATTTCCAGGGGAGTCGATTTTGTAGTGGGAGGCTACGGTTCAGGCGCGCTTATGCCTACTTTACAGCCCATTTATGACGCCGAACTGCTGCTGCTTATTTCATGCGCAAATTCTACGGACATCACAAAAGCCGGGTTTAACCAGTCGTTCATGATTAACAGTCCGGGAACTCACGCTGTTGTTACGCTTTCAAGCCTTTTGAAATCGTTAGGGTCGACAAGTGTCGCTTTGATTCATCAGGGCGACGCTTATACAAAAAATCTTTCGGACCTTTGCGAAGCAGGGCTTCCGCCAAACGGATTTAAAATAGCGACTGTCGAAGTTATGGAAAAAGGCGCGCCCGACGTTTCCGCCATTGTTACGGCTATCATCAATTCCGGGGCTGATTTTGTTTACTGGTGCGGATATCACGCAGACGGCTCGAACGTCATCAAACAGCTTCGCCGCGGCGGATATAACGGCGTGATTTGCGTGGGCGACGGCTCGGCTTCGCCTGACCTTATCGTAGCTTGCGGAGAAGACGGCGAGGGCGTTTACGCTACTTCGCCCCCGTATGTTAAACTTGCCGAAGGCGGGGAGAAATTCATCGCCGATTACGATAAAAAATTCGGTATGGGGCCCGGAACTTACGCAACTCTGTGCTACGATACGATTTATTTGCTGAAAGCGGCTGTCGAAAAAGCGGGAACTATTGAAACGGCGGCAGTACGCGACGCCGTTCAGGGCATCGAATATAAAGGCTTGTCGGGTACAATCAGGTTTACTCCCGACCGGGAACCGGAACTTTCTAATTTTATTATAATGCAAATCAAAGACGGGGACTTTATATTAGTAACTCCGTAATTTA
>WQXD01000470.1 GCA_009785015.1 Oscillospiraceae bacterium
GCGGAAACCCGGGCGACACGGACGCCATTCCGGCAAACGAATTTTTCGCGCCCGAAAGCATTGATTTTACGCACGGGCATTACGTTAAGATGGACGGCGTTTATCATTCGTATCTGCTTGTGCCGTCAAACGGCTACAAAACGCAGGTACCGGCCGGCTGGCTCAGTCTGTTCGTGAACGCCGGCGACGGGATTGACCTCGATATATTCCTGTCAAAGCAACCGAAAGAGCGCATCATCCAAAAGCTCGGACAGCAGATACGCATAAACCGTTCCAAAATAAAGGACGCTTCCGACACAAACACGGACTGGGACGATCTTGAAGGCGCTATCCGAAGCGGGTATTTCCTCAAAGAGGGGCTTGCCGGTAACGAGGATTTCTATTATCTCAACCTGCTTGTCACCGTGACGGCCGATTCCGTCGAGGCGTTGGATTGGCGAATAAACGAAATGAAAAAGCTGCTGCTCTCTCAGGATATGGCCGTTGTATCATGTTCTTTCCGCGAGGAACAAGCTTTTTTGTCGGCGCTGCCGCTCGTACTACTGGAAAAAAAGCTGTTTGAACGCTCCAAGCGGAACATTCTCACGTCGGGCGCGGCAAGCTGTTATTTGTTCACGAGCTACGAAATGTGTGACGACAACGGTATCCTGCTCGGAGTGAACAAATACAACAACAGCCTGATCATCGTCGATATATTCAACTCCCGCGCGTACAAGAACGCGAACATGGCAATACTCGGCACGTCCGGCTCGGGGAAAACGTTCACCATGCAGCTGATGGCGCTCCGTATGCGGCGCAAAGGTATACAGGTTTTCATCGTCAGCCCGCTCAAAGGCCACGAGTTCCATCGGGCCTGTTCCAACATCGGCGGTGAGTTCATTCAAATTTCACCCGCTTCGCGCAACTGCATCAACGTCATGGAAATACGGCGCGCGGACAAAACGGTGGATGAACTCCTTGACGGGCCGAGTATGGAAAAATCGGAGCTTGCGGCAAAAATCCAGCGGCTGCATATCTTTTTTTCCCTGCTCATACCCGATATGTCCTACGAGGAGCGGCAGCTTTTAGACGACGCCCTGATTAAAACATACGCGGTAAAAGGTATAACGCACAACAACAATACGCTGGAGGATCCGGATAATTTCGCGGACCCGGGCAGTTACCGCGAAATGCCGGTTTTAGGCGATTTATATGAGGTGCTGAAGAAAAACGCCGAAACAAAACGGTTGGCGAATATCATCAACCGCCTTGTACACGGCTCCGCAAGCACGTTCAACCAACAAACCAACGTCAACTTGGAAAACAAATATACGGTGCTGGATATATCGGAGCTCACCGGCGACTTATTGACCGTCGGTATGTTTGTTGCGCTCGATTACGTATGGGATAAGGCGAAAGAAGACCGGACGCAGGAAAAGGCGATATTCATAGACGAGTGCTGGCAGCTAATCGGCGCGAACAGCAACCGCCTCGCGGCCGAATTTGTCCTGGAGATATTCAAGATAATCCGGGGCTACGGCGGCTCGGCGATATGCGCCACGCAAGACCTCAACGACTTTTTCGCCCTTGACGACGGGAAATACGGCAAAGGCGTCATCAACAACGCCAAAACCAAAATCATACTCAACCTCGAAGACGACGAAGCGCAGCGCGTACAGTCCATACTTAACCTGTCGGAAGCCGAAGTTATGGAAATCACGCATTTCGAGCGCGGCAACGGGCTTATATCCACGAACAACAACAACATAACGGTGGAGTTCAAGTCCAGCCAGCTCGAAAAAGACCTCATAACCACGGACCGCCGCGAACTTCAAGAGCTTATTGCCCGGACAAAAGGACATTAAAGTTATAACAAAAAAATAAAATCCGGATTTATTTTTCCAAAAATTCGAGCAGCCTTTGTTTATCTGCTTCCGAAAGTTTACCAATCGGCAAATTTGGGGAAATCAAAGCGAGCGCAATCTTCACCTTTTCTCCTGCGTCAATATACGACAATTTTGAAAGCCCGGCGTGCTGCCAATCGGTTATTTCGATGTATTGAGCTTTTATATCGTCACTTTTGTTTGCATACTGCGATGTTACGCGGAATGCCATTGCATATCCGCCGTCTTCTTCGATGAACAGTATGGGCCTGTATTTCCCATTGACGCCCCATGAAATATACGCTATATATATTTCGTAAGGATTCATTATCCGTTCACCGCCCAATCGTACAGTTCCGGGTGCTTTTCCTTGTCAATAACAGCGTTCCCGTTTTCGTCGCATTCTAAAGTCACTTCCGGAATATTTTTCGCTTTTATGGCCGCCGTTATCTGCTTGTCAAGCGATAGATTCGAGGTAGGTTGAAACGGAAGTTTACGTTCCGTTATAATCTGTCTGTAATACATTTCGATAGCGGTCGTGTGGTCCAATCCCATACTCGCCAAAAGCTGCGCGGCGATTTCTTTTACGCCTTTATCAATTTTTATGTTTAAGTTTGCTTTTGTGTTAACCATATTATCACATCGCCCTTCTGTTTATATTAATATAATCATATTATATCAGATTTTAACGCTACTGTCAACAAGTTGGCGTTATTTGTTCTAAACCATTTTCGTACATATAACCCCTCTTATTTATCTTTTCTTTCGCGTTTTTCCTTGCGGTATAACGCTATTTCCGCGTTGATTTCATCCATTGTCAAGTCGCTCGTGCCGTTTTGCGCCGCTTCTTGCCGTATCTCGCTCAATACTTGCCGCGCTTCGTTTATTACATCGTCGTCTTTTTTTATTATTATGGGAAACGGCAACCCGTTTTGATATTGTGAACTATTCATTTCCACACGCTTCTTTCTGTACTAATATA
>WQXD01000471.1 GCA_009785015.1 Oscillospiraceae bacterium
AGCGTGCTGATGGCGGCAATATTCTTTTTTATGATAACGCTTCCGCTTGTACTGACATCGTTTTTGGGCGCAGGGGAACTGGAATACGGCGAAAAAGAATACGAAAGACCCGAATTTTCGATGAAAACGTTCTTTGACGGCAAATTTCAAACCAATTTTGAATTGTGGTTTTCACGAAGCTATTATTTGAGAAAAGATTTTGTTCAGTTATATAACAGATTAGATGCGGCAAAATATAATATTTTATTATATCGGGTAAAAGCCCCGGATGAGGTGAATACGGTGAACGATAAAAAGGACGATACCAAAAAACCTGCGGAAACGAACGAAGAACCGCCGGAAAAGATAGTGGAAGTCATAATCGAGCCGAAATTCTGGCAATACGCGGTAGACAGGGATACGCCTGTCGAAACCCCGACAAACCGCGGCTCGGAAGCCGTTATTATCGGCAAATCCGGCTATTTGTTTGAAGCCGCTTATATCTGGGAATACTACGGTTTCTGGGCGGGGTATGTCGATAAAACCGACGATCAGCTTCTTGAACGTGTTCGGGTTCTGAAAGAAATACAGGACGCGGCATATAAAATGGGCAAGGGTTTCGTTGTGGTAATAACTCCCAGTAAAGCGTCGCACTATACCGAGTATATTCCCGAATGGTTTAAGGCGCAGTATGTCACGCTCAGGCGGGATTATGTCCGCCCGTATATCAGATTCAAAAAATTCCTTCAGGATTACGGCGTAAACTTTGTCGATTCGCAGGACGTCCATAACGCTGTCGGCATGACCAACACGTTCACAAAGACGGGTATCCACTGGAATATGATGTCGTCGTTTGAGGTCGTTGACGCGATAGTTACCGACTATGAGCGTCAACTGGGTATTGCCGTCAGACATATGGAAATTTACGATATAGAAATGGTCAAACAGGGCAGATTTTCCGACAGGGACGTTTTCGATATATTATACTCCGGCAGAAGCCGTGAGAACGCGGTCGTCGATGACTGGTACTACTATCCCTTACTCCGCATAAATCCCGAGACCGGAACGAACCCGGCTATCCAAACCGTATATTTGCAGGGAGGCAGCTTTACCGGAAACATACATCACTTTTTAGATCAGGGTTTCGCGCGCAAAGTCAGGACTTTTTACTACAACAACGGCGGAAACGTAAATGTAGACTGGAGCGCGTATGTTGACGATGTCGATTTGCTCATTCTCGAAACAAACGAACAGTTTGTCTATGATATGGGCGGCGGCGGAGATATGAATCCCGCTACAAATATCGTCGATGCTCTCCACAGATATGTTACGGGAAACTGGAAGTAAAAAATGCAGCGATTATTGAGTTATGTTCGGTCGGCGGTGTCCGATTATGACATGATAGCCGAGGGCGACAAAATAGCCGTCGGACTGTCCGGGGGAAAGGATTCGGTTGCCATGCTGAAAGCCTTCTCCGAGTTGCGGCGTTTTTACCCGAACAGGTTCGAGTTGGCGGCGATAACGGTAGATATGGGCTTCAACACGGATTTTACAGTATTGGAACAATTATGCGAAAAGATAAATGTTCCGTATTATATCAAAAAAACAGATATAGGACCGGTAATATTTGATATAAGGCGTGAAGAAAATCCGTGCGCTCTGTGTTCGCGCATGAGGCGGGGCGCGTTACACGACGCGGCGGTTGCCGAAGGTTATACAAAGCTCGCTCTCGGACATCATTGGGACGACGTTATCGAAACATTATTTTTAAACCTGTTCTATGAGGGGCGTATAGGCTGTTTCAAGCCCGTCACATATCTGGACAGAAAACAAATCACGGTAATAAGACCGCTGATTTATGCGTCCGAAGCCTATATAAGCTCATTTATTCAGCGGCAGGGACTACCGGTCGTAAAAAATTTATGCCCCGCCGATAAAAATACTTCCCGCCAGCAGATAAAAGAGCTTGTTTATAAACTCGACAAAGAATATCACGGACTTAAGACGCGCGTATTCGGGGCGTTGCAGCGTTCAGGTATAGACGGTTGGCATCCGCATATTCACAGAAGAAGATAACCTCTTTATACGGGGTATTTTGTATGGTTTGCAAAAATACCGCGCAAAATTTACTCTGTCTTTGTTTAAAATTTCTATTGTTCTTTGTGCGTTTATTATGATATAATTACAGGGAGATTTTATGCTGATAATAACAGGGCATTACGGAAGCGGAAAAACGAATATCGCGGTAAATATCGCTTTGAATTATAAAAAATCCGCGCCGCACAAAAAAGTTTATTTGGTTGACCTTGATATTGTGAACCCGTATTTCCGCACATCTGATAATACCGATATGCTTGCGGAAAACGGAATCTGTGTTATCGCGCCGAATTTCGCGAACACAAATCTGGATTCACCGTCGCTTCCGGCGGAAATCAACAAAATTTTCACCGACAGGGATTCGTATACCGTTATCGACGCGGGCGGCGACGATGCGGGCGCGGTCGTTTTAGGCAGATATGCCGATAAATTCGACGATTCCGCCGAAATGCTTTACGTCATAAACCAACGGCGGTTCATGACAAGAACGCCAGAAGAAGCCGCAGAACTGCTGCGGGGTATCGAACGGGTTTCAAAACTGAAAGCCCGCGGGATCATCAACAACACAAATCTGTCCTATGAAACCGATGCCGACTGCGTATTGCGCTCCGTTCCGTTCGCGGAAGAAGTTTCGCGGTTGACCGGCGTCCCGCTTCTGTATACGGCTGTGCGGCGGGAACTGGCGGACGAAATATCCGCAAAATGTAGTATTTTACCAATAGACTTACTTTTTCTTTAACGAAAAGAAAAAG
>WQXD01000472.1 GCA_009785015.1 Oscillospiraceae bacterium
GATTATATTTTCCTTTATAATTTATTTTTATAAATAAAACTTGATATTATCTTACAAATTCATAACTTCCGTCCCAAGAACCCCACGAAGATGTAGTAATCCCATTACGCGTTACGCCTGGATAACTGTCACGACCGGGAAGAATTCTTATAGTTACTGTTGCGGACTGTCCCACTTCCACTAACCCGGCGTGGACGGCAGCTACAGCTATAACGGAATCATCTGTATATACGTCGCTTCCCCAAACACTTCCGCTGGAAGCGCCAACTATATTAAATGGGTATGTCGAATAATTATTGCCTCTGAGATGAACTGCATTTTGTGAATTTCCGATGTCATTCTCTGTTTCGGCGGCGTTATTTCCATTCGTTAAGACATCAATATCGAAATCGGAGAGAGCATCGGAGAGGTCGGCGATGTACTCCAGTATCGCGCCGCGAGTGAAGTCGTCGATCTCCGCATAGTCTATATCATCCACTATGATATCTTCTCTACCCACCGTGACCTTTTTGCCCTGCTCCACCAGAATCGGCTCCCCTCTGTCCGCCGTGACCTCTATCTCTCCCTCCACCAGATATACAGTCGCTTCTCTTCCGGCATACCGCGCTGTAAAGAATGTGCCCCGTACTGCCAGCACCGCGTTGCCGGCGTTCACCTCAAGTTCGCTCCCGCTCTGCTTCCCGCGCTCGTTCACCAATATCGCACCCTTGAGCAAATCTATCTTCAGCTTGTTAGACGATATTTCAGAAACGCTTATCTCCGAACGCTCGTCCATCTTCGCCAATGCGCTCTCGTCGAGCTTCAAATCTATATATGTAGTCATACCCGTAGTCATACCGTAATCCGCCGAAAGTTTCATTCCCTCTTTTGCGTCGGACTCTTTGTTTTTGTTGTTTTTCATCGTCGCGTTTGCGCCCGTTACGTTCATGACTGTGACGGTTCTTGCCTCCAGGTTTGAACCGCAAGATAAAAACATTGGTAAAATTATTATGCAACACAGCACGAACGATATTATTTTCAAAATTTTATTTTCCATGATTTTCTCCAATCTGTTTTATATCTTTTATTTCATATATCCTGTAGAACATAATGCTTTCAAAATCCATAACATACGAGCTGCGGTTTGCTCCGAACAAAAATATAAGCATTAAAATATCCGAGGCCGCGAAATACGCGCACACAAAACTCGCGAGGACAACTATAAAATCCCCAATGAGCACGGATATTACATAAGGCGCAACCCCGATAATCAAAATATAAGCCGCAAGGCAGAGCTGATACTGCCGGACTTTTACCGGTTCAGTAAGACAACAGTACGGCTTTTGCGTGTCCGTTATTATTTTAAATTTTACGCTGTCAAATCCGCCCTCCGCAAAAACCGAAAGCAGTATTGATTTTACGATAATCGCCAGCCCTAAAAATAAAAACACGCCGAAAGCCAGTATAAATATTTCAAGCAGGAAAGTCCACTTAAAAACAGTCGCGAATATATTCGCGTAATCGCGCCACAAAAGATAAACCGCAATCCCGGCCGCATAAATCGGCAGAAGGAGCAGGAGCGAAAACAAATTGGCTTTTTTGACGGTCATGAATTTTTCCGTTATGTTATATTTGTCTTTATCAGAATCAGAGTTATCGAATTTTTCCGTAAACATATAAATGAACCCCGCATAAGCAATATAAAATATTATAACGTAAAAAAAGAATTAATTCAACAGTTTTATATAAAATTTTGAAAATTATCATAATTTCGGAATTATTGAATTTGCCAAACCGTAGGGGCGATTAATAACCGCCCCTGCATAATAAATTTTATTCAACCCTGCCGTTTAGAGTTCGCTTTTTCTTTTGAGCTTTTCGCCCTGCCCTGAATTTCAGGCACGGGCGGGGCGCCGTTTTTTTTGATATGGGTTTTGCGGTTGCTTTCCGTACCGTGCGGGTCTTTGGGGTCGGGACGCCTCATTCCCTGCTTGGCCATAAAAATCACCTCCGATATTTTTATATTATTATCCCTGCAAAACGCTTTATTTATACGATAAAAGTTCATTACGGCGTGATAATAAATTCAAATATAAATATTATAATGGTTTTGTAAAATACAATTAAAAATATAAATATAACGAACTTTTAAACTCGGAGGTCGATTTATGAACAGCAAAAAACATATCAGAACGTTTAAATTAATATCGGGCGCGGCAATTCTTGTTTTAATCATGGCTATGCTTTTTTCCTGCGGCGGCGCTCAGGGCGAAACCAATTCAGGCGGGGATTTGCCGCTTGATAATGCGCAAAACGCCGGCCAGGACGACAGTTCCGGACAACAGGCGGCATTAGAAAGAATACTCCCCGATTTGCCCGAGGCCGATTACGGCGGACATAAATTCAATATACTGACGTTCGGCGTGGCAGGCTCGCATGAATGGGAACAGGCGGATTTGACCGCAGAAGAAGAATCCGGCGACACTATCGGCGACGTTGTGTACAAGAGAAATAAAATAATCGAAGAAAAATATAATATAAAATTAAACGAGGTTCATTTATACGACGGCACGTTCGGCACTTCGCTGAAAAAAGAAATACAGGCCGGAACTCACGAATACGATTTGGTAAGCCCCAGGGTTATTGACAGCGCGGGTTATATGACCTCGGGTTATTTTATGAATTTATTTGACGTGGATTACCTCGACCTGACAAAACCATGGTACGACCAGCAGGGAATAAAAGAAATGAGCATCGACCATAAACTCTATATCGTTCTGAGCGACGCTTTGCTGTCCGACGACAACGCGACCTGCATAACTATTTTTAACAAGAAGCTGATTAAGGA
>WQXD01000473.1 GCA_009785015.1 Oscillospiraceae bacterium
GCATATTCCGGTTTGTAGTCGATAGTTATAGTGTGCCCTTCTTTTCTCAATCTTTCAGCAAATGGATTTTTTCTGGCTGTTGATACATCGTAATTGAACTCTTTCATTGTTTACCTCCATAATATAAAGTTCTTTCTTTCGCAGTTGTGACTTTTCTTGCAGATATGATACGTATCACTGATTCATTATCTCTGTAACAATGGCAAACTAACAATAGTCGCTTATTATTGCTTTTACCGATTATGTAAAATCTTTCTTCGCCTTCGGAGTGTTCTTTATCGTCCATATAAACCGCATTTGGGTCGTAAAACACCCATGATGCTTCGACGAAAGATATACCGTGTTTTTTTCGATTCTGTTTTTCTTTATTAGGATCCCAATTAAATTTCAATTTTTCCACTATTCAAATATTCCTATCTTTCCCATATTTCGGTAATGCCTGTGCGGCAATCTCCATCAAATGCGGTCATAAATCGCTTCGAGCGCGTCAATGTGCCCGCGCACAACCGCGCGCAGCTCGTCAGCGCCTACTTCGTCCCTCAGACACTGCATCGCCGCGTCGAACTCGCTCGCCATCTTGCCGAACGTTGTATTGAACAGCGCCAATATGCCGTGCGCATATAACACCTCGGACGCCGCCTTGCGCCGCTCATACGTGCCGTCGGCTATGCTCGCAGCCGCAGCCGCGATCGTCTCCTCCGGTTCCGCTCCCAGCTCACGCAGACTCTTCCTGCTGATCTCCGCCGCACCGGACAGTATTTCACGCTTAGCCTCGGGTGACGCACCCCCGATAGCGTCGATTGCCCGCGCTACCTGCGCGTCGCGGTCAATTGTCCTCGGCGATACGTTGTATTGCTCCGCAAGCCGTACCGCCGTAGATTCGATTTTTGGTTGTACGTCATTGTGACGTTTTTCACTTTGTTCCGAATATTGGTTCGCAGTGCCCTGCACCCGCTTGTCGGCGTTGTAGTGCGCGCCGCGGTAGTATGAGAGCTGCATCGGCGTAAGGTTGCGCCGCGCTACCTGCGTAGATATGATCCAGATAAGCGCTTCGTCCCGGCTCCCGAATTCTTTGTCGATCGTTTCAAATTCGATTTCGTGTTTTGTGCATATCTCATACCGATTGTGCCCGTCGATGAGCACACCGTTCCAAAGCACCAACGGGTGCAGGCAGCCGTTAGCCAGTAAGCTTTCCTCGAGTAACGCGTAGGTCTGCGCGTCGAGCGCGGGCAGCAATGCCTTGAATTCTTCATCGATTGTTATCTCTCGCATTTTGTTGTTCTCCCTTGTTTTTTTTGGTTGTTTTTCGGTTTTCCGCATAAAATATCATTAATTACTTTTTCACAAAATAATCGTCCTCCGCCCATCTTGCCGGATTGTTATCTACATATCGCCATCGTATGCGGTACTCCTCCTCGTTTCGGATTATGCGTTCGTGATATGAGCGTTGCCAAATATTGAATCCGAATTGCCTTGTTGTCATCGATTTTAGACTTTGCACGATTTGGGGGATAAGCGCCTTTGTAGGGGACGCGCCCCCGCGCGTACCGGTTCCATTTATATTTATCTCGTCTTTGACGATGACAATCATATGTATGTGGTTTGGCATGACGATGTATTTGTCAACCAAAACGCGAGGATATATGCGGCTGATTTTTTGAATCTGCGCCTCAACAAAAACGCCGTATTCCGTCAACTCTACAATCGGTACGCGCGGGGGCGCGTCCCCTACAACAACCGTACCCAGCATCTCATTTCTGTCTTCGACGCATATCGTTACGAAATAATATCCCGCCCGGCTGTAATCATACCCTTCTAATCTTATCCTTTTTCTCTCCGGCAATTCCTTTTTCATTTAAACACCCCGTATTTTTCGCGCCCCATACACATTGTACCACAAAAATATATTTTTTGCAACCGTGAAATAAATTAAAATAAATTCTTCTTGCATTTTTTACCGAAATAGTGTACTATATTACTTATATAACCATACCGGCGCAAATCTATGCGGAAAGGATATTAAAAATGAGTCTAAAAAGGATCAATATCGGAGAGGGGATACACATAAATTTCGTGGAATCCGACAGATTCAAGACAAATTTGATCGAAATCAATGTCATAACAAGGCTCGAGAGCGAAGCCAAAGCCTCGAAAAACGCCCTTTTGGCAAAGGTGCTCAAAAGGGGGTGCAGAAATTATCCCACAATGGCCGACATAGCAAGGAGGCAAAATGATCTTTACGCGGTGAAAATAGGCGCGTGGACCGATAAAATCGGCGAAGTTCAGACCCTCGGGCTTTCGGCCGAGATGCTCTCGGACAGGTACGCCTTCGACCAAACGGATATAACCGGAGGGGCAATCGGCTTGCTCGGGGATATCTTCACCGACCCGCTTGTCGAAGACGGGGGTTTTATGGGCGATTATGTCGAGACCGAAAAAACCAACCTGACAAGCGACATCCTCGCGCAGATCAACAACAAAAACGCGTATGTATACAAAAAGTGCGTCGAAAAAATGTGCGAAGGGGAGCGCTTCGCCATAAACAACCTCGGCTCACAGGACAGCGTGAAGCAAATCGGCGCCAAGGAGCTTTACGCCCACTACCGCTATATTTTATCTCACTGTGCCATCGAGATCTTCTGCGTGGGAAATTTCGGCGGCATAAAAGACGCCGTGACCAAAAAATTCAAAGAGCTGCTGGGGAATATAGGGCGCGGCCCCATCGAAGACTGCGAAACGGACGCGCTCGCGCATGCGGACTTCAAAGGCGAGACGATCGAGCCCATGGAGGTCAACCAGGGCAAGCTCGCGGTCGGGTTCC
>WQXD01000474.1 GCA_009785015.1 Oscillospiraceae bacterium
CAGCGGTGGGGGGATTTTGGATCTGATGCCAAATAGGAAAATCTGCATATACAGGAATACAGAAAACCCGAACCCGAGATTCGCGCCAAACGCTTGGCAATTGCGTAAAAAGACGACAAAAGAAACGTGTGTACGCTATGATTTCGTTCGTAACCAACCGCGGCAGATCAGGGATCGAATCCCACCACCGCCGCGGCGGTTCCCCTCCCTTTACGTGTAACGAATGTGAACGTAGTTCGCATGCAGTTCACGCCTATCGATCACAAGGGAGGCTAAAAAAATCCCCATATATCCATCACTTTCCCTCGTTTTTCTTTTCGAACTCACGTTATTAAGTTTACGAATTATTATCCTGCGTCAGCGTCAATATTTTTAAAATCGGCACAGGACAGGGATTTAAACGCTAAACAACAGTACAGGCAAATGCGGCGCAAAGCAGTTGGCACTGCTCTTGAAGATTTAATTGGAAGGGAGAATTTTTAATGGGAGCCTATCATGAAATATATGTCGGACAAATTCAAAGAAATCAAGGCAAAGCATTTTTTCATATACGGGATGAGCTTCCGGATGCCGATGAAAAATGGTTTATCGAAAAATATATGAAAAGCGATATACGCAGGCTGCTCGATTCAACCAACCCGAAATTAGCAGCGAAGCCTGCACCAGAGTTAATACACGCTTTTATAAACCGGGAGTGCGGCGGAGAATATAAACGCGGGAACGAATGGGGCGGATTTTTGACGCAATGGGTAGGAGAAATATATTCACTATATCAATGGAAATTCAGTGTACCAAGCGCCGAGCTGATAGATATGCTGCCGCTATCTGATATGGAAAGGATGTATATTCCCGGTCATCAAATGGGCTGGGGCGCGGCTGTCAATAAAATACATGCTGTTTTAAATCTTGAAACAAAAGGAGGAAAAAATATATGACTTCAAGAGAGAGAGTGCTGACCGCGCTCGAGCATAAAGAGACGGACATCGTCCCGTTTTCGCTGGGCTTCGGGATAAACTACCCGGCAAAAAAGGAACTGGCGGAGTATATGGGAATACCTATGGGGGAACTCGACAAAATACTCGGTTCACTCGCGGATATTCGCCATGTGGGGCCGAGGTATACGGGCCCCAAAGACAGAAACAAAGGTTTTCCGGACGGCTCGTATTTGGATATGTGGGGCGTTACGCGCAGTCCCAAATCAAACGCCAAAGACACATATATGGAAATAAGCAAATATCCGCTGGCAGACATGAAAAGCCCGGACGAGCTCGAGGACTATATATTTCCCCGCGTCGAATGGTTTGATTTTTCGGTGATCCCGGAGCAGATCGAGGCGGCGGCCGCCGCCGGCGATTACGCGCTCATGGCGAGCGGAGGCAATATCTTCGAATCGTCGTGGTATATGCGCGGGCTGGAAAACATGTTCGCGGATCTGATCGCGGAAAAAGAATTCGCCTGCCGGCTCATAAACAAAGTCACCGATTTTTTTGTGAGCTATTCGCAAAAGATCCTCGAAGCGGGAAAGGGGAAAATTGACCTCTATTTCACCGCCGACGACATAGGCGGGCAGAACGGCCTGCTGATGTCGCTGCCGATGTGGGAGGAAATGCTGAAACCCTACCACAAAAAGCTCAACAAAACGATCCATGGGTACGGCGCGAAAGTGGTCTATCACAGCGACGGGGCGGTGATGGAAGCGGTCGGCGGATTGATCGATATGGGCGTCGACGTTTTGGAGGCGCTGCAGTTTGACGCGGCGGGAATGGATCCGGCTGCCTTAAAAGATATGGCGGGCGGCCGCCTCTGTTTTCACGGCGGCGTGAGCGTCCAGTCCACGCTGCCGTTCGGCACGCCCGAAGAAGTGGAGGCGGAAGTAAAAGAGCGCGTAAAAGTGCTCGGGCGAAACGGCGGGTATATATTAGCCCCCTCCCACGCGGTCCAGGCGGGGACCCCTCCCGAAAATATATACGCGTTTCTGAAAGCCTCCGGAAGGCTTCCGGGGATATAATAAATCAGGACCGGTTTAAATCCTCCAGAAGTTCTTGGCCCAGTATCGCGATTTTGCTGTCTTTCAGCTTATTTACCGCCTCCTTTTGATTTTCGAGCCGCATTATGACTATTGCGTCATAATCTTCGATGCGGCTTGTAAAGGCGTACATATATTCGATCGATATATCAAAAAGCTCCAGCTCGCACAGTATCTTATACAAACTGCCGGGGCGGTGGCTCATCGCTATGGCGAGCACTTCCGTGGTCTGCGCCATGAACCCCTTTTCTTTGAGTATCGCCATTGTTTTGTCGGCCTCGGACACGATGAGCCTGAGTATGCCGAAATCGCTCGTGTCGGCGATCGACAGCGCGTGCAAATTGATTTGAGCGTCGGCCAGGCACCCCGTGACCTCCGCAAGCCTTCCCGGTTTGTTTTCGACAAAAACCGTTATTTGTTTAAACATCGCATTATTCTCCCTTAAGATTTATGTTATTATTTTTCTTTTGTCGATTATGCGCTTCGCCTTGCCCTCGCTGCGCGCGATGCTCCCCGGCTCGACAAGGCGTATTTTCGCGCTTACGCCGAGGGTGCTTTCTATCTTCCTCGATATATCGCGCTCGGCGGTTTCTATGCCTTTCACATTGTCGGTGAATATCGATTCGGAAATTTCGATTTCGAGTGTCATCGTGTCGAGATTGTTCACGCGGTCCACGATAATCTGGTAGTGGGGCAGAAGGTTCCCCATGCTCAAAAACACGCTTTCGATCTGAGAGGGGAAGACGTTCACCCCCCGGATGATCAGCATATCGTCCGTGC
>WQXD01000475.1 GCA_009785015.1 Oscillospiraceae bacterium
CCGCGAAGCCGCGCGGCATGATTATATTTAAAGATATAAGATTATTCCTGAACACGATAGATAAAGCCGTGGACACGGTCGTGCAGAGCGGCATAAATATAAAAAGCGAGAAAGTCGACAAAGGCGATTACATAGAAATCTGCCTGACCGTGCCGAAGAAAAAAGCGTGATTATTTAATCTGTTTCGGATAAACCTGCCTGTAATTTTTAAATGCCCCTACAAAAAATATAAAAGCGATGACACAGCCTACCAATGATAGAAATGAAAAGATAATAACTGTGCTGCCCGCCATCATAACTAAATTAATCAGCGCACAAATCATCAAAAATTTCGTATGCTTTAATGTATCACAATGCTTTGCGGCAATAATTCCTATAAAAACAATAAATACACCGATGACAAATATACTAATAATAACCGCGACAAGATTCCAGTCCATACCCTTGCTCGTGCCGATAGGAAGTCCAATACGCACAGCATACCATTGATACCATTTAACTTCTGGAAACATAGCTCTCATATCAGAAAGTGGAGTGAGTCCGTAAAAATGCAGTCGCTCAAGCATAGCAAACGCACTATTCACTGCGGTCAATCTCCATGTTGTCAACATATTCATCCATCCAACCCAAGATGTACCGGAACTAAACCGTACTATCAATGCACTTATTAAACTAACTACGCCTGTAACTATATAAAAGAATCCTACTATCTTTAATACATTTTGCCCCGGCGCTTTTGGCATAGACATATTCTTTTCCCCCTGTCCCTAATATAAATTATATTCGCATTCCGCGAAAATTCAAACGCTGTCGATTTTGCTTATTTTGGACGTATTTATTCTCTGTTGCTGTTGGCATAAGGTCTGTATTTTTCGAGCATTGCGTTGAAATTGTCGAGTTTGCGCGTTTCCGCGAACCATGGATTATTTTCCAACCATGCTATGCTCATATTTATGCTGTTGCCTCTGTCGGCACTCCATCTCCAAATTCCCTTCTTCATCTCATTGGTCACATAGCGACTCTCCCTGTCCGAAGCTAAAAACTCGTCGAATTTTACTGCGTACTCAAATCCCATGTCATAATATTTGGCAATCTCTTCGTGCTTTTCCGCGAATCTGTGTTGTCTGCCGATTTCGGCGTAGGTTTGCCATATCGCACGATACAACAGCTCATATCCGGTTTCTTCGAGTATTTCCAACAAATAATCCGCAAGTCGCAGCGTCATATTGACTTTTTCGTCAAATTCTCCGTCAAAGAACCAAATCATTTTCAACAGCTTATTGTGCGCGAAATCACAAAGCTCATAGAAATTTTTACTGAGCCAATAACGCCATTCTTCAGTATCTTTGGGGAAAAGTTGTTCGGTCACTTGCCCCTGTGTACTGAACCAATTCGGTAAAATCGCAAGTGACTCAAGAGCTTTATCGACATCTCCACGCGCTTTTTTCACTCGTGAAAGCGTTACAACTGCTTCGCTCCTTATGCTGTCAACTGTGCATTCTGATAAAATACGCTCGCAAAGTGCCTCAGCCTCTTCGGCGTGGGCTAAAACCTTTTCATCGACGGACTTATCGCTGCCCCTGCCGCCTGTGATATCCTGTGTGTACCAACTCATTATACGAAAATCATTTGGAAACTCTTTATGCGCTTTTACAAGTATCGCACTGCATTCGTTGCCTTTACCTTGCATTGACAGCTCCCTGTATTCGCGCAGATATTCCTGTATTTTCACCTCATTTTTTGCATAGTCTACGCCAAGCAATTCATCAGTTGACACGTCGAAATAACTTGCAATAGGAATTACAAGCGTTATGTCCGGCAAAGTTTCACCGCGTTCCCATTTTGAAATGGCTTGACAGGATATACTTAAATGTTCCGCTAATTTTTCTTGCGTGATATTTTTTTCTCTACGCAAGCGTTTTATATTTTCACCAATATACATATTCATTTTGTTACACCTCATTTTAATTTAGTGAACCGCGCAGTTCCTGTATATCATTATACAGTTTAAAAAATAAAACTTTCAAGAACCGCGTAAGTCATGCGTATAAACCGCAGGTTGATATTGTCTATTATAAGTTTGTGATATTAAATATATTAGTGAAGAAAATATAAATTTTCTTCGCTTCCAACCAACCCCACGTTACCATAAATAATATTTATACCCCGCGGCGTTACGGAAAAACCCCGCCCCTACGGGAACGGAGGGCGGCCACACAGGACCGCCCCTACCCCTCCATTCCGACGAACCTGAGCAGGTTCTTGCAATACAGGTGCTCTCTGAAGTCGCCGTCGAGCTTAACCCCGTACATCCCGCCGTTTTTATAATACTCATCGAAGATGGCCTCGTCGAATTCGAGCGTGCTTTTCGCGTGGGCCGAGCCGTACGGGCCGATCGAGGAATCTATGCCGTACAGCAGGTTTTTCTTAATGTTATAACCCGAGAACAGCAGCCTGTCGAAGACGGCCTTGCGGTATGAGCGCGGCGTTCCGGGGGATAAATCGATGAACATTTCGCCCGCCCCGCCGCCCTTTTCGGTTTGCGTAACATGGTTGAACTTACCGTAAACGGAAATGCACTCGTCGGTCCAGGGCCAGGAGACGTGCGCCAGCGCGAAGCGCAGGCCGCGCACCGAGAGCAATCCTTCGAAATTGCACGGGCGGTTAAAGTTCCCGGAATCGTTGCGCCCGTCGTAAAGTATTCCCGAGTGGAATAGTATGGGCTTTCCCAGCGCGGCGATCTTCTCGTACACCGGGATCGCGCGTTCGTCGCAGGGGAAATGGCGCGAGCAGA
>WQXD01000476.1 GCA_009785015.1 Oscillospiraceae bacterium
ATAAAATAATGATAACGGAGGAGCGGTCAAACATGAACATGAATTATTCGAAAAATACAGACGAACTTATCAGGGAGTTCAACGATTTCATCGTTAAGGCAAAAGACACGGCGAAACTCGCAAGAAAAATCAAAGCGCCCGAACACATGGAATTCTGGACGAAGTTCTGGAACGCCGCCGCAGACGTCACGGATGAATTGGCGGACGACTTAAAAAATACCCTCGGACAAATAAGCGCAGTAGGGGAACGCCCCGACGAAATCACTACTTTGTTCAATGTAATGAAAGCCATTGACGATATGATATTTAAAACATATACGCTTTTGCGCAGCATTGAAGTAACGATTGCCAGAGGAACGCCGGAAACTCCTGAATATCTTGAATCGCAGAAGATTTTGTGCGGCAAATATCATGAACTCTTAGTCGCTTCCTCAGATAAAGCATTAAAAATGGCTGGAATCTACGAGGAATTATCCAAACTTATTTTTAACGATATGCTCAAAACCGCAGAAGAAAAATTGCGTGATTTTATCACGCAAACCAAAACCGTCGCCGAAAAAATAACCGGGCATTCTTATCTTAAAGACGAGATAACGAATATAACAAACAAACTCGAATCGACCCCGTTCAAAAAAATACCGATGCACCATATCGGCGATATTATGTTCACTATCGAGATTCTGTCGTTTGCAATCAGAATGGATATAAGATGCCTCGACGAAAACAGAACTTTGCCCGATGATTTTAAAACGCTTAAAAAAAATATCGAGGATCTGTTTGATTTTTTCAAAACGCTCGAAAAAGTGGTGAAAAGTCATTTTGGGGAAAAATCCGACTCCGTGAAATATTTACAAACGATAGACGACATTGCGTTTTACAGTAATATATTGCTTTTTTATGCAAAAGGCGAGTTAGAAAAAATGAGCAAAGCGGTGGGCGAAGAACAAATAATAGCGTTTGACGCGATTGTTAATAAAATGAGCGATTGTTTCGTATTTATGGCAGACATTACCGAAACGAACTGCGAAAAAGCCGCCGGTATGTATTATGAAACTACTATGGAAATGGAACGCGAGGCAAATAAACTGGGGGAACTCAAAGGTCCAATGCTTTATATAACCAATGAGTTTAAGGGTCTGGCGGACAAATTGAAAGAATTGTCTGAAAATTTCGCGGCGCAAAAACCTTTTAATCCACGGTAATTTATATGCGTAGGGGCGGATTCGATATCCGCCCACTAAAATTTTATTGAATTGTGCGGCGTACGCTAAACCTCAACGTCCATATATTTTTTTTGTTCTTCTGTCAAAGCGTCGATTTCCGCACCCATCGAGGCAAGTTTCAGCGCGGCGATTTCCCGGTCTATATCTTTCGGGACGTTATAAAGCGCAGGTTGAAGATGATTGTTCGCCTTTGATGTGCCGGCGAGATATTCGAGGGATTTTGCCTGTATGGCGAACGACATGTCCATGATTTCGGCAGGGTGTCCGTTTCCGGCGGCGAGGTTAACAAGCCTGCCTTCGGCAAGCAGATTCAGGATTCTGCCGTCGGGCATTTTATAACCTGTTATATTTTCTTTCCGTTCGGTTATTTCAACCGACATAACGGATAATGCTTTTTTGTCTATCTCTACGTCGAAATGACCGGAATTGCACATGACCGCGCCGTCTTTCATGACTTTGAAATGTTCTTCCGATATAACGTCGTTGCAGCCTGTGACGGTGATAAATAAATCGCCGAGTTTTGCCGCTTCAGACATAGGCATAACAGCAAACCCGTCCATTCGCGCTTCTATTGCCTTTACATAATCTATTTCGGTAACGACTACTATGGCTCCCATGCCTTTTGCACGCATTGCGATGCCCCTGCCGCACCAGCCGTATCCCGCGACGACAACCGTCTGACCGGCTATGATTAAATTTGTCGTGTGCATGATTCCGTCAAAAGTCGATTGCCCCGTACCGTACCTGTTGTCGAATAAATGCTTGCAATCCGCGTCGTTCACGTTAATCATAGGAAACCGCAGTTTGCCTGATTTTTGCAGGGATTTAAGACGGTGGATCCCGGTCGTGGTTTCTTCGCACCCTCCTATAAGATTTTTCGCGAGCTCAGGTTTCGGACCGTGCAGGAGATTTGTAAAATCCCCGCCGTCGTCAATCATCAGGTCAGGGCGGCATGAGAGGGCGGCGATAAGATGTTCTTCGTATTCCCGCATTGACGCGCCATGAACGGCATTGACTTCAAATCCGTCGTTTACAAGCGAAGCCGCGACGTCGTCCCTTGTTGACAAAGGGTTGCACCCGGTCACGAAAACTTCCGCCCCTCCAGCCCTTAAAACATGGGCGAGGTAAGCCGTTTTTGCTTCAAGGTGAATAGACATAGAGATTTTTTTGCCGGCAAAAGGCTTTTTTTCGGCGAAATCTTTTTCTATAAGATTCAGTACGGGCATATAACTTTTCACCCATTCTATTTTTTCATATCCGGTTTTCGCGAGGTTTATATCTTTTATTCTGCTCATAAATAAATCAAAATCCTTTCTGAAATTTTCTGAAATTTTTACATTTAAATAATTAAAATTAACGCGAGGAGATTATTAAAGCCCTCTTTCGGTAAACAACGTCAACAACATAAGGAAAAACACTCGAAGAAGCCCGCGTAAGAGCGAACACATTCACGAGAAAGCGCGGAATGCCGTTTGAAGATGTGTTGACATTTGTGCTTGATATGCGAAAGAGCAGCATCCATACAGAGTGCGTACCAGCGGATTGATTGTCACTTTACGCGACGAG
>WQXD01000477.1 GCA_009785015.1 Oscillospiraceae bacterium
GCATATCTTTTCATAGCGCACGATTTGTCCGTTGTCAGGCATATATCAGATGAAATCGGCGTAATGTATCTGGGAAAAATGGTTGAACGCTGTCCGGCTGACGAATTATACAAAAACCCGGCGCACCCGTACACAAAAGCTCTTTTGTCAGCCATACCCGTCCCCGACCCGGCAGTATCGCGTAAACGCAACAGGATTTTACTTACGGGCGATGTGCCGAACCCGATGAACCCCCCATCCGGCTGCCGTTTCAGGACACGGTGCGCTTACGCCAAAAATATTTGCGCCGAGCAGGAACCCGGTCTGACAGAAGTTGCGGCAGGACATACCTGCGCGTGTCATTTCAGCGGGAATTTATAAACGTATAAATGTGTATTTGACATACTTTATTGTATGTTGATATAAAATATTATAAATAAAATTTTTATCAGGAGGTAAACATGAAAAAGAGAATTAGATCTATTTTGGCAACGGCGCTTGTTTTTGTAATGGTTCTCGGGACTTTTGCCGGCTGTGCCGGCGGAAGCAGCGGCGATATTGTCGCCTATGTCGGCTCGTCGCCCGAAACCCTTGACCCGTGTATGAATTCTGCCGCCGACGGCGCAACGTATCTCGTGCATCTTTTCCAGGGACTTTTCCGTTATAAATGGGACGGTTCGGGCATTGAACTGGGCGACGCGAAAAGTTACGCAATCTCTGACGACGGGCTTGTTTGGACTTTTACGCTTCGCAGCGACATCAAATGGTCGGACGGTCAAAAAGTGACGGCTCAGGATTACGAATATTCATGGAAGCGCGTATGCGACCCCGCAATAGCGGGACCATACGCATGGGACATGGCTGAATTTATTCTTAACGGCGAAGATTCGCTTGATGAAGTATGTTCTATTGACGAAGTGGGCGTAAAAGCTGTCGACGAACTTACTTTTGAAGTTACTTTATCAAGCCCCTGCCCGTTCTTTGACCAGGTTGCGGTTTTCCCGGTATTGTATCCGGTACGCAAAGACATAGTTGAAGAAAAAGGCGAAAACTGGTGGCATGACGTTGAAAATTATATCAGCAACGGACCGTATATGATGAAATCGGGGAGTATACTGGAAGAAAGCATGACATTTGAGAAAAACCCAAATTATTACGACAAAGGCAAACTAAAAGCCAATTCAATCACATGGATGTTTTATGGCGACGACAGCGATGCTTTGACCGCTATGCGCGCGGGGGAACTTGATATAGGAAACGGCTGCCCGCCTGTTGAAATCCCGTCGCTGGAAGCTGAGGGGATACTCAGTACCCGCCCGCTTCTCGGCACATATTATTTAAGCTATAACTGCGAACGCGCGCCTTTTGACAATCCGCTGGTACGCAAAGCTCTCACCCTTGCTATTGACAGGGAATACATAGCGACCACAGTAATGCAGGGCACGTTTATGCCCGCCGTTTCGATAGTCGGACCCGGATTCGGCGACGTTGACGAAGCTAAAGATTTCCGTGCGGCAGGCAAAGAATATATAAGCCTTGATTACGAGGCAAACAAAGCCCTTGCAAAACAGGCTCTGGCTGACGCAGGTTATCCCGACGGCGCAGGATTCCCCGTTGTAGAGTATATGTATAACCCGACTTCGACTCATCAGACCGTCGCCGAGGTTATCGCAAAAATGTGGGAAGATGTCCTTGGTATCAGGACAGAATTAGTCGTTCAGGAATGGAGCGTGTTCTTAGTAACCAGACGCGACGGCACATACAAAGTCGCGCGCGACGGCTGGCTTTCGGACTGGAACGATGCTTCATCAATGCTTAATCTCTTTGCTTCAAGCAGCGGCAATAATAACTGTCAATACAAAAATTCCCAGTTTGATTCTTATATGACCGAAGCCGCTTCGACCAACGACCGCGCGAAACGTATTGCCGCTATGCACAACGCCGAGGATATTCTTATGGGCGATATGGCAGGCGGACCGATCATGCACTACGCTCAGAATTATATTGTTTCAAAAGACCTCAAAGACTGGCATGAAAACGCGCTCGGATATACTTTCCTGCATCTTGCCCGCAAATAAATTTATATAGTTATATAGTTAAACAAGAAAATAAAAGAAAACCCCTCCGGCACTGCGGTGCCGGAGGGGTTTTATCCTTACATTCCCAAATAACGCAGAATCATCATCGTAATATCTTCGTTTTGTTCCAAACCGCCGGTAAATTCCGAGATTTCATCTTTCATATCTGAAATAATCTTTTTTATGTCATAGACTTTTGTCACAGAATCGTTCAGGTAAGATTCCATACGGTCTTCTGAATACTGCTCGCCTTTATTATTCTCCGCTTCAATAACGCCTTTATTATAGAAATAAAGCAAATCTCCCTGCACCAAAGTGACCGATTGCTGCCAATACGGCACATTGTCCATAATCCCCAAAGCAAAACAGCCGCGCGCATCCAAATATTCAAAGTCCCCGCCGGAACGTTTTAGCATAGGCAGCCGATGTCCCGCATTAACATACATAAACAATCCGCTGTCAATTTCCAGAATACCTATAAAAGCAGTTATATTCATACCGGCGGATTCGTTATTTGCGCTTAACTGCCTGTTTGTAACCATACATATTTTTTCCGCCGAATATCCTAACTGCGCGTAATTTTTTATCATTGTTTTCGCGATAACCATTAAGAGCGCGGCGGGAATCCCTTTACCCCCGACTTCTCCGATAAAAATACAAAACCGGTTCTTGTCTATAAAAAAGAAATCATAAAAACTGCCGTTCATCTCTTTTCCGGAACGCAC
>WQXD01000478.1 GCA_009785015.1 Oscillospiraceae bacterium
AACAATGTCGTATATAATAGTTATAAGGTGATATAATGGCAAGAAGATTTGTGTATTTAAAAAAGTTTTCGGCTAAATGGGACGCCCTGAATTTGACTGATGATGATTTAATTCCACTTGAAAAATTTTTGGATGAAAATCCTCAAGCAGGCGAAGTCGTACAAGGTACCGGCGGAATCAGAAAAGTACGTTGGGCGTTGTCAGACACCGGCAAAAGCGGAGGAATTCGAGTTGCATATTTAGATATTGTTGTGTGTGAAAGAATCTATATGTTGGACTTGTTTCCCAAAAGTGAGAAAGATAATTACACGGCCGCCGAAAAAAAAATACTTAAAAAACTAGTAACTGACTTAAAAAGCGAAATGAAAAAAGGTGGTGATTAGATTAAATGAACAGGCAAACGCATTTTGAAAGTCTTGCAGAAGCTTTAAATCAAGCAATAGAATATGAAAAAGGCAATAAATCAATGGGCAGATTGCGAATTACTGCGGTACCGAATATTGAACCTGTTGCGGAATATTCCAAAGAGCAAATAAAGGAAATACGACAGAGAACTAATTTGCCGCAAAAATATTTTGCGGAATTAGTGGGAGTATCGCTGCGAGCCGTCGAGGCATGGGAAACGGGCAAACGCAAACCAACGGGAAGTGCAAAAAGGTTATTTCAATTAATAGAGAAAGACCCGAATGTAGTTATCAGCATGATTAGATAATGCCAAAAATTTATATCAAATTTACGTTATAAATTTAGGAAGTGATTGAATTATGAAAAAAATAATATGCTTATTTTTCGTGCCCGTGCTTTTGTTTTTGGCGTCCTGCGGCGGCTCCGGCGGGGGCGGTGTTTCGGAAACCACCGGCGATACCCCGGAGCAAAAAGACGAGGGGGAAGCGGCGCAAAATTCCCTGTATGCGGACGATTTGCCGGAAATGGATTTCGGCGGCGGAAAATTTGTGATGCTCTCTTTCACAAATCTCGACACCGCCCATATCAACCTGCTCATCGAGACGCAGACCGGCGAAGTGGCGGACGATTCGATATATCTGGCAAACAGGTTGGTCCAGGACAGGTTCAACGTCGAATTTGAACAGATACTGACCACCGATTACAACACGGTGCCGAGCCTTGTGAAAAATACCGTGCGTTCGGGCGATAACGCGTACGATTACGTGCTCATCGCGGACAGGCACGCCATGGATCTGGCGATGGAGGGCAAATATTTCTATAATATGGGCGAGCTGCCGTATGTCGATTTGAATAAACTGTACTGGGACCAGTCGGCAAAGACCGATATGAGCATCGGAAACGTGCTGTATTTCACATATGGGGCGAATATGCTGTCGTCGTATGATTTCGTATGCTTTTTGGTTTTCAACAAGCAGATGGCTTCGGACCTGGGGCTTGAAAGCATATACGGATTGGTCCGCGACGGCAAATGGACGATCGATAAAATGTACGAAATGGGGACCAAGGCGCTATCAGACGTGGACGGCGACGGAAAAATGACCAAAAACGACCGTTACGGGGTGTTGTGCACGCCGAATTTTTACTACCCGAGCTTCTGGGGGGCGGAAAGAATCCCCATAATCGGCAAAGACAACGACGACATGCCGTATTTCAACGTCCCCGGAAACGAAAAACTTTTCACCCTTTTCGATAAATTATACGATTACGCGCAGAGCGGGGTCGAATTGTGCGCGTGGGGCAGCCCGACCGACGCCTTCCCGATGTTTACTTCGGGGCTCGGTTTATTCGCGAACGCGACGATGTTCACCGTGCAAAACCTCAGAAATATGGAAGTGGATTACGGAATAGTGCCCTATCCGGCGTTATACGAAAAAAAACCGGGCGAGCCGTATTCGGCGCGTTTATGCACCGGGCTTCCGGTGGTGGTCCCGGTGACAAGCGATTCCGCGCGCGCCTCCGTGATACTTGAGGCGCTCGCCTGCGAATATCAGAAGCGCGTCATTCCGAGCTATTACGATTTGGCCGTTCAGACAAAATCGACGCGCGACGAGGAATCGGTCGAGATGCTCGATATGCTTTTGGCGAACCGTTTCACCGATCTCGGTGATACCGTATGGCTCGCCGTGGGGCGCGCTCAGTATGAGGGGCTGTTCACCAACAAGAAAAACACGTTCCAGTCCGTGACCGAAAAGGCGGAGAGCAAAGTCGCGGGCACACTTGAAAAAGCCATAGAGGCATTTCAAAACGCCGGCGGTTGAAAGCCGCCGGCGTCCGGCAATTCAATTTATCGAAGCGGTATGACAATGGCCTGATCTTCGAGAAGTTCCACATCATATTGGATTACCGTGATTTGTTTGGCTTTTTTGACCGGTTCATTGATTTCAAATACAACGGTGTATGAGTCCCTGCTGCGCGCATACAGCGGCATTGGGGTAAATGACACGGATATGCTGTTGTTTTTGCTGTCTGCGAATGCGAAGAAGGGCGGTTTGACCATACCTTCGTATTTGTAGGTCACGGAAATGTTTTGGCTATTTACAACGCAGCTTTCTATCAGCACGTTTCCGTATTCGTTTTGCCTGAGACTGCTCGGCAAACCGCCGATGTCCGACTTTGATTCAAAATAGAATTCATTGGGGTCCAACCCCTCATATCCGACAAACCCATCTTCCCCGGGTTTTACGCCGTTTTGATCGGATATAATCTCGGGGATCGGTTTGAAATTATAGGGTATCAATTTTAAGTATTGCGCATCGGGGGGAACGCTGCCGAAAAATTCGGACATGAAAGTCTTATCTCGGTTCCAGTTGCCG
>WQXD01000479.1 GCA_009785015.1 Oscillospiraceae bacterium
AACGCCGACGTTGCGGCTTTTTGTGACATAGAACTCGAACCTTATATTCAGCTTAAATCAGGTGAAGAAAACGCTGTCGGTGCTGTGTATGTAATTAAGGCAGGAGCTGACGCTCCGTTTGACGCTCACGCAGGCAAAGAATTTGTCGTTATTGCAAGCACTCCTGTTTTCAACGGTCCGAACGCGTATAATCCCAAGAATTTAAGCGCAGCCGAAATAAAAGCTCTCCAAGACCTGTTTACTTCAAAAGAAGTCGCGGACAACGAATTACTATTCTTTGACGCAAGCATTGAAGGCGCTTTGGGATTGTATAAAAAATCGTCCAGCTACGGTTATGTTCTTACTTCAGATTCTTGGTATGACCCTTATCGTAAATAAAACGTAAAACAAGCAAATAAAATGAAATGGTGTGTGAGCGTATGCCGATATTAGAATTTAAAAATATAAGTAAGAATTATAATAACGTAACAAAAGCCCTGACTGACATTTCTTTTTCCGTAGACGAAGGTGAGTTTGTATCTATCATCGGTCCGTCAGGTTCGGGCAAATCAACGATTCTGCGTTGTATCAACCGTCTTGTTGATGCAACGCAGGGGGCTATAATATTTGACGGGCACAACGTTGTTAAGGCAAAGAAAAAAGAACTCTGGCGTATCCGCAAAAAAACCGGCATGATTTTTCAGCACTATAATCTTGTTGACCGGCTCAGCGTGATAGAAAACGTACTTCACGGACGGCTTGGGCATAAATCAACCGTAGGCGGCGCAATGGGATATTATACAGAACAGGAAAAAGAGAATGCTTTTCAGATTCTGTCAAAACTCGGTCTTACGGAGCAGGCATATAAACGCTGCGACGAGTTATCCGGCGGACAGAAACAGAGAGTCGGAATCGCACGTTCAATAATGCAGGAACCGCGGCTTATTTTATGTGATGAACCTATCGCCTCACTTGATCCAAGCTCGGCAAAGATTATCATGGATCATCTGAGCGATATAAACAGAACCATGAAAATTACGTGTATTTTAAATTTACATCAAGTTGATGTAGCTATTAAATACTCTAAACGTATTATCGGTCTTACTTCCGGTCATATTGTTTACGACGGTCCTCCGGAACTTCTTACCAAATCAAAAATACACGAAATTTATCAGTCGGAAGAAGGTGAATTAATCACCGATGTCGGGTGAATAAATGGAAATAAACAAATTGAATGAAATAAATAAAGAAAAAAATAAAACCGAAAAAATAAAAAAGCAAACGTCTGTATTTGTCAAACGTAAACGGACATTTACAATCGCATTTTTAAGCATAGCGGCATTATTCGCAATTTCTGTTTTTGTTACTAAATATAACGTAATCGGCGGTTTTGAGTCAATTCCTAAAGCCGTTACATGGATGGCTAAAAATTTTATCCCTGATGAAAAAGCGTGGACGCGGTTGCCTAATATATTGACAAAATTGACAGAAACAGCGCTTGTGTCGGTTGCCGTTACGGTATGCGCCACGATATGTTCGCTTTTCTTCAGCCTGTTGGGGACAAAAGTAATAAAAATCAACTTTTGGATTGCAGGAGCGGTGCGGCTTATTGCCGCATTTTTCAGAAATGTCCCTGACGTAGTCTGGGCGATACTCCTGCTTTTTTCGTTCGGACAAAATATATTGACAGGATTTTTAGCACTATTTTTCTATTCTTTCGGCACGCTGACCCGCACGTTTATTGAAACCATCGACGAAGTCAGCGCGTCCTGCGTTGAGGCGTTACACGCTACCGGAGCAACAAATATTCAGATAGTGTTTCAGGGGATTATCCCGTCAACAATGTCAGTAATAATTTCTTGGGTTTTATATATGATAGAAACAAATATAAGAAATTCTACTTTAATTGGCGTACTCACGGCAACAGGCATAGGGTATCTGTTTGACTTATATTATAAGCGTATGGACTACGGTTCGGCAAGCCTTGTCGTTATATCTATTGTCGTGTTGATTATTGCCATTGAGATAACATCAAATCAAATAAGAAAGGTAATCATGTAAATGAATAAAGTTATTAGCGTAAATCGTTACCCTGTTTCTCTTGATATAGATATAAACAAGCACATGAGAAAAACACGCGGCGGTAAAATCAAAACATCCGCAATCAATAAAAGCAGTATCGCTGTCAAACTGACTATTTTTATTCTGCTTGCGTTGACTGTATACGGTTTTATGACATTTGATTATAAAAATATTGATATATCCAAAGCTATAAGCGGCACTTTGAATAATATCAAGACGCTGTTCGGGCAACCGCGCTTAAAATATTCTACTCTTCCGGGTGCGTTACACGCGTTGCTCGTGACTTTTGCTCTCGGCGTTTTATCCACTATTTTCGGAGCGATCATAGGCTTTTTCGGAGCTTTGCTGTGCGCTAAAAATATCGCGAATCCCATAATTGCGAATATCGTAAAAAGTTTCGTTGCTTTTATTCGGGCTGTTCCGACGATTTTATGGGTGCTTATATTTACAGTCGCCGCAGGATTGGGAAGCGTTGCCGCAGTAGTCGGCCTCACGTTCCACAGCGCGGGTTATTTAATCAAAGCGTATTCAGAATCAATCGAGGAAATGGACGACGGAGTTATAGAGGCTTTAAAAGCGAGCGGCGCGAATTTTTGGCAGATAGTTTTTCAGGCAATTTTGCCATCTTCAATAAGTTATATGACCGCATGGACGTTCCTGCGTTTTGAAATCAATTTTACCAACGCGCTCGCAATAGGAGCGGCGGCAGGAGCCGG
>WQXD01000480.1 GCA_009785015.1 Oscillospiraceae bacterium
AAGTCAAAATTAAATCCCGTGCCGAGAATATCATTTCCCAGAAGTCCTAAATCTTTCGCTTGTTTTATCGCGATTTCAAGCCTGTTTACAGCAATCGGATATTCGGCTCTGATATAAATATATCCCTCGTCCGAGCCTATCGCGTATCCCGCGATTGCCATAGCTTCGATTACAGAGTGGGGATCGCCCTCTAAAACCGACCTGTCCATAAATGCTCCGGGGTCGCCCTCGTCCGCGTTACAGCAGACATATTTTTTATCCGAAACCGGAATAGCGGCAAGCTCCCATTTTCTCCCCGTCAGAAATCCCGCGCCGCCCCTGCCTCTCAGTCCCGAATCTTTCAGGCATTTAATAACATCGTCAGGTTTCATTTCAGTTAAAACTTTTGCCAGCGCCTGATACCCGTCGTTTGCTATATATTCGTCTATATCTTCCGGGTCGATAATCCCGCAGTTTTTAAGAGCGACTCTTCTCTGATTTTTATAAAACGGGGTATTATTAAGCGAAAACATCTTTTCGCCGTCAAGCGATTCGTCATATACGAGCCGTTTTACGGGCCTGCCTTTGATTAAATGCTCCCTGACGATTTCTTCGACGTCTTCGGGTCTGACTTTGACATAAGTCACAGCGTCGGGATATATAACTATAACCGGACCTTTTGAGCCGTTTGCGTTAGAACATACTCCGTGACAGCCCGTTTCTACGATTTTTATTTCATTTTCAAGCCCGTTGCGCTTTATAGAATCCTGAATTACAGTAATAACAGATTTGCAGTGATGATTTTTGCATTTTGTACCCCCGCAAACCAATACATGAGAACGTATCATTTTATTTTTTCACCTCCGGTTTTATATATTTTACGCGTTTAATATAGCCGCGCCTATTGTGTAATCGCCGACTACCCTGCCGCCGATAATATGGCTGTTTATTATTTCTAACGCTTTTTCGGCGTTGATATTAACATAAGTAACTTTTTCTTTGCCCATCTCAAAAACTTCTATAATCGGCTCATACTGGCATAAACCTATGCAGCCCGCCTGAGCCACTGTGACATTTTTAAGATTTTTCGAGTTTACTTCCCTGATTAAAGCCCCGATAACCGGTTCGGCTCCTGCCGCAATACCGCACGTCGCCATACCGACAATAATTTTTGTTTCGCCAGGTTCTTTTAACGCGAATTTATTTTTCACGTTTTCTTTATACACGTTTAATTCAGATATGTTTTTTATTTTCATAATATATGTTACCTCTTATTATTTCTTATATTTAGCCAATATCCCGTCGATTTCTTCAAGTTTAAGCCTGCCGTAAACGTCTTCGTTGATTGTCATGACGGGGGCAAGCCCGCACGCTCCGATACATCTTGTCGCTTCGAGCGAATATTTCCCGTCGCTTGAAGTCTCGCCGGATTTTACCCCGATATTATTCGCGATTTTATCGAGTATTTCGCCGCTGCCTTTTACATAGCACGCCGTCCCCATACATACCGCGATTGCGACTTGGCCTTTGGGATTAAGCGAAAACTGCGAATAAAACGTCACAACCCCGTAGATTTCCGCCAAGCTCACGTCCATTCCGTCGGCAATCATTTTCTGCACTTCAATAGGCAGGTATCCGTAAATACTCTGCGCTTTTTGCAAAACAGGCATGAGCGCGCCTTTTACGTTTTTATATTCGGCAATAACCTGCGTGAGCATTGATTCCTGCGCCTGAGTTCCGTTAAAAGTTACCGTCGTCATTTTCTTTTTCATAGCCTGATTTACCTCCGATAAAATTATATGATTTACACTTTTTCATCATATATCGTAATATTACAAATTTCTATATATATTATACAATAAAAATATATTAATTGCAACAGTTTTAATCAATTTTTAAAATTATTTTTGTTGTCAATTAATATATTTTATGGCAGTGTTAAATTTTAATCAAATCATTCAAAATCGCTGTTGTTCATTGTCATTTCTATAAATTCCTGTCGGGTTATAAGAACTTTTCTCGGTTTCGACCCCTCAAACGGCCCGATTAGATTCATTTTTTCCATTGTATTTATGATTCTCGCCGCTCTCGCGTACCCCAAAGACAATTTTGTCTGCAATAACGACGTAGATATACGCCCTGTGTCTATCGCAATCTCAATCGCGGACTTTAACATAGAATCTTTCCTGAATTCGTCGTCGGCGTTTGTCTCCTCGCTTTTTTCCTGACTTTTCCCGCCTTTGGTGTTGCATCTCGCGGCTTCCTGCTCGATTTCGCTTAATATATTCTCGTCATATTCGCCGTCGGACTGCTTTTTCCAGAAGTCCGCGACGTTCATAACGTCTTCTTCACTGACAAACGCGCCCTGAACTCGAATCGGCTTGCTTCCGGTTGGGACATAAAGCATATCACCGCTTCCGATTAATTTCTCGGCGCCGCCGATATTTATTATAGTCTTTGAATCCTGCGGGGCAACGACTGTGAACGCGATTCTCGTCGGGATATTTGCTTTAATCAGCCCGGTGATAACGTCTACCGACGGCCTCTGCGTTGCGACAATCAGATGAATCCCTGCGGCTCTCGCTTTGGCGGCAAGACGGTTGATAGATTGCTCGACGTTTTCTTTCGCAATCAGCATCAAATCCGCAAGCTCGTCGATGATAATTACTATCTGCGGCAGCGGGTCAGATAACGGGTCGCTGGCTATTGATTCGTTATATGACCTGTAATCCCTCGCGCCTTTTTCTTCGATAAGCATATATCTTTCTTCCATTTGATTAACTGCCCAGCTTAACGC
>WQXD01000481.1 GCA_009785015.1 Oscillospiraceae bacterium
GCCTCCCGCAAAAACAAGCGGGGGCGGCAAAGGGTTGCCGTACGCTTTTTTGGAATATATACCTTCGAGTATATTGAGGGCCAAAAATACGGAGATGATAAAAAGGATTGCAGCCACGAAGATGAACATGAGCCGGTTCTGCTCGAAATTCAGCGCGCCCAAAAATTTGTCGGCCAGATATATGCAAAAAAAGTTGTAACCCGCATGCAAAAACACGGCGAACAAAACGGAATTTGTGATCTTCGCGAGGATATAGAAAGCGGCCGCGGCGAAAAGATACGAGGGGAAGAATTTCAAAGAGAAATGCGAGAGCGCGAAAGCCAAAGCGGTGCACACGCAGGCGCAAAAGGCCCCGTACCGCTCGTATTCCGCGGCGATGACCGACCTGAAAAAAAACTCTTCGCATACGGCGGGCAAAACCACGAAACAAATCAGCACGCCCATATCGTAAGCCGTATTGCCCCCGGTGTAAAAAACAAAGGGCAGCACCTCCGAAACCTTTGAATCCGCCGCGCCGAAATACACCAGAAGCGCATTTATCAAAACCGTCCCCGCCGTCAAAACCAAAAGCATATACAAAAAAAGGGGCAAATATTTCAGTTTCGGCAGGCCGAGTTTCAGTTTTTTTGAATGCCCCGCGCCCCTGAGCTTGACGTAAAAGGCCCCGGTGAGCAAAAACGCGCATATATTCGAGGCAACCGCGAGCATAAAAAAACCGTCGGGCCTGTATTTCACACCGTTCAGGCTTATATAGTCCGCCGCCGTCAAATCAAGGGAAGCGTCCCCTTGGGGCTCTTCGGGATAGCGCACGCCGCCGTCCGTGAAAAACACGCTCTGGAACAAAATCAAAATGAGCATCGCCGCAATGAGAAGCAAAGGAGCCGCGAAGCTGCCCGATATGTTCATATTCCGCCAGTCCCTCCTCTCACTACATCCGCGCCCGGGCCGCGCTATATCACGGTCACGCCCTTTTCGGTGATCACGACGTCCAATTTTACGTCGTATTTGCCTTTGGGGAGTTTGTCCGCTTTAAAGCCGGAATAGCACAATCCGATTTTTGTGCCTTCAAATGTGGGCAAAAACCTGTCGTAATATCCCTTCCCGTAACCCATTCTGTAGCCTTCGGGGTCATAAGCCAGGCAGGGGATCACGCAGACTGCCAGCGACTGGCCTTTTTTGCCGGCGGCCTCGGCCTGCAAATCCCGGAAATCCCGGTTTGTCTCGGGGGGCTCGAGTATATTATAGCTGCCCTGATACAACTCTTCGGTCGATTTTATCGTTTTAAACGACAGGGTATTTTCGGCGATATTTGAAACCGGGCAAGCCACTATCTTTTTATTTGCGAGCGAATGCTCGATTATCGCCCGGGTCGATATCTCTTCTTTGGCTGAGACGTATACAAGCACTATATCGCAAAACCTGTACGATATCGAGCCCAAAAAGACGCCGGATATTTTTTTGTCCCATTCCTCGCGTTTTTCCGAGGGGATATTCTTCCGCTTTTCCAGCAGTTCGACTCTCAGTTCATTTTTTAGGACGCGCAGTTCTGACATAATTACCTCAATTCAATAAATCAATAAAATAAAATTTGTTCCCCGATTTTCTTCGCTTCGTCGCCGCCTTTCAGCACAGCCGCCAATTCGAGGCCGAATTCGGCGGAGACGCCCGCTCCCGCCGCGGTTGTGAATATGCCGTCCGTCAGCACTTTTTTTGTCTCTTCCAAAACCGCGCCCCCCAAAGCTAAATAATTTCTAAAAGAGGGATGAGCGGTCGCCCGTATGTTTTTTAAGTATCCGAGCCTCGCCAGAATCGAGGGCGCGGCGCAGATCGCCCCTATTTTGATCCCGGCTCCGGCGCAGCGGGCTATGATCTTTTTTACGGTCTCGGATTTACAGAGATTTTCGACCCCTGCCGCGCCCCCCGGAAGCACGATCATTTCCAAATCTTTCAGATCGGAAATGTCAATCTCCTCTTCGCGCATATCCGCGGCGATCTCCACGCCGTGCGAGCCCCTGGCCCGCTCTCCCGGCCCCACCTTCACGGCGGCCACTTCAAGACCGGCGCGCCTTAAAATATCGATCGGCGCCACGGCTTCGAGCTCTTCGAATCCGTCGGCCAAAAAAACATATACCATAATTTTTTACTTCTCCCCAATTTGTTTTCTGTTTTCATATATTCATAAACATATTCAAATACACAGGCGCCCGAAGGCTGCGGATTATATCCTCTGCCCGACTTGAAAGCGGCAAGATCATCGCCAGCGGCGTATTGCTTTCGTCTGCGGGCGATACCGGCGGGATACTTATCCCGACGCTCTTAGCTCCCCGCCCCGAAAAAAAATCCGCGAGGATTTCGGCGGTTTCCTCGAATTTTTCATGTTCCGGTCTCGGACGGTCCGGCCCTTCTATCAGTATTATATCATCAATATAATAATTATTCTTATATTTTTTGTAAAAAACATAACAAATTTTTTCGGAATTTTGTTCATTTTGTTCATTTTGTTCGTTTTGTTCGTTTTGTTCGTTTACCCGTTCCAAAAGCGCGAAACGGGCGTTCTCCGCTTCCAGATAGGAAGCGGCGCATCTGAGATAGAAAAGCCTGTCCTTTTTGGGGACCAACGGCTGCCCGGCGGTAAATTCGGAGTAGGCCTCGTACAGCCGCCCGAAGACGGCGGGATCCGCTATGTCCTCCTGCGTGAGCCGGAGCCCGGGCGCCGGCCGCCGCGGCGGGCGCCTTGTCATTTTCTTTGCGGCGTATACGCTCCTATACCCGAAGC